>CAYXQN010000044.1:0-13789 GCA_964466825.1 uncultured Faecalibacterium sp.
CCACCACCACCTTGATGCTGGGATACTGCGCCAGATACTGCTGCACCACCGCACGACTGTTGGCATAGCTGCCGGTGTAGCTGGGGTAATCGTTCAGGGTCTCGTCGTGCAGGGTATGGATGCCTGCCGCATTGAGGGTATCTGCCATTATCCGCCCCACTGCACACATATTGATGCTGCGGTCAGTGCTGCGCGCACCGTCCCCCGGTGTGAACCACAATCCTGCCGACATCCGGTAATCCTCTGTGGCGTGGGTGTGCATCAGCAGCACCTGCGGGTCCGGGCTGTCCTTTTCGACCACAAACGTCAGGGGCTGGCTGACGAGCGCAGCAAGCTCCGCCGCCGGCTGGCTGGTATTGTTTTTGATGCTGCCCCCTCCGCAGGGGATGTACTTGGCTCCGCTGCCCTGCGGATAGGTCTTTTCCAGCACACTGCCCGCATTCTCCGGCCGGGCTTGCTCGGACTGCAGTTCTACCAGATATCCTTCCAGCCCGGGCAGGACCTCCGGTTCTGCCTGCTGCAGCGGACGTTCCGGCTCCGGCAAAACCGGCTCCACAGCAGACGCTGCCTGCTGCGTCTGCTGCCGGGCCAGCCAAAGGACTGTCTGTGCTGCCGGGACCGGTGCTACCAGCATTGCCGCCAGCGCCAACGCCGCACTGCGCGCCAGAATGCATAGTGCAGCAAACAGCAGCACCGCCTGTCCAAAAGGCCAAAGCAGCCCGATACGTCCCGGGCCGGCGGCTTTGATCCGGCTGCGCATTGCAGCAGCACCTCCCTTCTGCACCAGTCTCTTTGCACTATAATAATATGGTATGCACTCAGCCGGTAAGCCAACACAGCTGTGCCACGCTCAGCCGCGGCTGCAGCGCCCGGTTGATGGCATTGCCCAGCAGCGCTGCGCCATGAGCAATGACGCTGTCCAGCGCCCGGGGCGTGATGACCAGGTCCGCCCCTTCCCGGGCCGTCATCAGGACCGGGATCCCCGCCGAGATCACCGGAACACCCAGGATCCGAGCGTCCAGATGCTTTGTATGATCTGCCTCGGCAGGGTACAGACCGGTGTCCGCAAACTGGATGCTGCGCCCCAGCCGCTGTGCCTCGGCACTGCACAGACTGTCCACACAGATGACCGCTGCCGGGTGCACCGTCCGGACCAGCGCCCCCACAAGCTGCTGCAGGCTCAGCCCGGTGGCCGCCGAAACACCGGGTGCCACTGCCGCCACCGGCCGGATGCCCTGTACCGGCATTGTCCGCTGGGTGCCCATGGTCACAAAGATCTTTTGCACTGTGCGCGGCCCCAATGCATCCGCCGTGATCCGGCGGTTGCCCACCCCCACCACCAGCACTGCACCGCATGGCGGCAGCAGTGCACGGAGCTCGGCGGCGCACAACTCGATCACCTGGGCATCCCGCTCATCCAGTACGCTGACGCTGGGCATTTCCAGCGTCACATATCGTCCTCTGGGCCGGGCCAGGCCATCCCGGGCGATCTCCACCCGGGTCACCGTGACCCCGCCGTGTTTTGCGGTTGCCAGCCGCACCCCGGATGGAATCTGCTGCGCCTCAAACAGCTCGTCTGCCATATCACTTTGCCGTGTCATTCTGCTTTATCCCCTTTCCAGCGGGCTTTTCGCCCTCTTTTCTGCCTGAAGTATGGGAAAAGCAAAACTTTTTGAAACAAAATTCAAAAAAATGCTTGCGTTGGAACGGCAAATATGATATGATAAGGTGCACTGTGATAGGTAGCCAAGGAGGTGGAACGAATGCCTAACATTAAATCTCAGAAGGACCGTGTCGTGCAGGCTGCTGCAGAGCAGGCTCATAACAAGGCCATTAAGACCAACCTGAAAACAGTCGTCAAGAAGGCAGACGCTGCCATCGATGCGAATGCCGCTGACAAGGACGCAACCGTCCTGGCTGCTGTTTCCGCGATCGACAAGGCTCGCGCAAAGGGTGTCCTGAAGAAGAACACTGCTTCTCGCAAGATCAGCCGTCTGGCAAAGCGCGCTAACAAGAACGCTTGATCGCTGTTTGATTGACGAACAGAACCTCCGCACTGGAACATCCGGTGCGGGGGTTTTTGTTTTATCCCACCGCCGCCAGATCCATCCAGACGGAAAGATCGGTCGGGCAGACCGGCTCCAGCAGCTGCTCCTGCGGCATCACTGCCACCGGCCCGGCGTACAGTCCCCAAAGTGCCCACGCTGCCGGGACCACTGCCGACAGAACAAGGCCCGGCCAGACCAGTTCCGGCTCCGTACAGAACCCGCTGCCCGGCACCAGCGCCGCCACCGCACACAGCGTCTGTGCTGCCCAAAGCTCCCAAAGCAGGGGCGTCCAGTTGTGTTTCATCTCAACATCACCTCCGTTTTCCACAGCATACCGCACCCGCCGTGCAAAACAAGGCGAACCCGCACACCCCGGCAGGATCTCCTTCCGGTCGTGCGGGTCTTTTTTAGTTCTGATCGTGGCTCTGGCCTACCAGCGAGCACAAAACGCCGCAGACAAGGCTGGTGGTAATGCCTGCCGCAGCAGCGGTCAGGCCGCCGGTCAGGATGCCCACCGCCCCTTCTTCTGCCAGTGCCGTGCGCACTCCCTTGGCCAAAAGATCTCCAAAACCCAGCAGCGGCACCGTGGCACCGCAGCCTGCAAACTCAGCCAACGGCGCATACCACCCAACAGCCGAAAGCACAACTCCCGCCACCACATATCCGGTCAGGATGCGTGCCGGGGTCAACCCGGTCAGATCGATCAGGACCTGACCGATGACGCAGATCGCCCCGCCGACCACAAATGCCCACAGATAATTCATTGGCCGCCCTCCTTTTCCGGCGCACGGAGCTCCACAAGATGTGCCACCGCCGGGATACTCTCCTTTTGCAAAAAGGTCGTCTGGCTCATCAGCGCTCCTGTTGCCAGAAACAAGACCCGTTTCTGACTGCCTCGCAAAAGCCGGGGCAGGATATGCCCGCAGAGCACCGCTGCGCAACAACCCGGGCCGGAGCCGCCGCTTTTCACCTTTTGTTCCCGGGGATCGTACAGGATACAGCCGCAGTCCAGATGATTTTTGAGCAGGACGCCTTCTGCCGCCAGCAGCTCCCGCAGCAGCTGACTGCCCACCTGCCCCAGATCCCCGGTATAGATGCAGTCATAGTCCTGCGGCTGGGTCTTGGTATCCTCCAGATACCGCAGCAATGTGGCCGCCGCTGCCGGCGCCATAGCCGCACCCATATTATTGATATCCTTTACCTGCAGGTCCTGGATCCGGCCAAAAGCAGCAGCTGTGATCGGCACACCAGCGCCTCCGGGCCGCAGCAAACAGCAGCCGGCTGCTGTAGCAGTCCATTGCGCCGTTGGGGTGCGCACTGCGCCATAGCTCAGCGGCGTGCGAAATTGACGTTCCGCCGCACAAAAGTGACTGGATGCCATGGCCAGCAGATTTTCGGCATAGCCTGCACTGCACAGCACTGCTCCCAGCGCCAGCGACTCCGCCATCGTACTGCAGGCCCCAAACACGCCTGCAAACGGAACGCCCAGTTCCCGCATGGCATAGCCAGAAGCCGTGCACTGGGCCTGCAGGTCCCCCGCCAGTGCCAGCGACACCTGTTCCTGCGGCAAATCCGCCTTTTTCAGACAAAGTCTTGCCGCCCGGAGCTGCAGATATGTCTCGGCCGTCTCCCAGCTGGACTGTCCAAACCGGTTGTCCTGGCTGCGCTCGTCAAACATTGCGGCCAGCGGACCTTCACTTTCCTTTTTGCCGCCCACCGCTGCCTGTGCAGCGATCACCGGAGGTGTTTCAAACAGCAGGGTGTCCCCGCATCGGCTCCCCATAGGCAAAATTTCTCCCTTCCAGCAAAAAATGCAGAGTTTTATGCTATAATAATGCAATAGATCCAGCCATCCGCCCGTATATCAGGCAAACCCCAGCATCTGTGCTGCCCAGAGCAGCACCCCGTACAGAACGGCCGCCAGCGTACCGTACACGATGACTGGCCCCGCAATGAGGAACATTTTTGCACCGGTGCCCGGCACACGGCCTTCGGCCTTGAACTCGATGGCCGCACTGACCACCGCATTGGCAAACCCGGTAATAGGCACCAGCGATCCCGCTCCGGCCCGGGCGGCCAGTTTTTGATACCACCCCAGCGTGGTAAGCACCGCCGACAGAGCCACCAGCGTACAACTTGTAAGCGTACCGGCCAGGTCCGGCTCCAGCCCCAGCCCCAGATAGCGTTGGCGCAGCACCTCACCCAGCAGGCAGATCCCTCCGCCCACGCAAAACGCCCAGAGGCAGTCCGGCCCCAGCGTTGATCGGGGCCCCACCCGCCGGATGCAGCGGGCATATTCCTGTGCAGTCATTTTCATACGCGACTCCCTTTCGGGCATAGTTTTGCCCATGGAAGCGTGTATTATACGATAGAAAGAAGGTTATTTGATATGGATCGTTCCCGTCATGCACACCATACTGCCCGGCGGCGCAAACGCCGCCATCCCCTGCGCCGGCTCCTGGGCCTGACCGCCCTGCTGTGCGTCGCTGCAGGCGGCATTTCTTATGTGATCACCCGCAACGAACAAAACGCTGCCCCCGGCATTGAGACCGCTTCGGCAGTGGCAGCTGTTGCCGCCAGCACCACCAGCGCTCCCAACAGCAACTCTGCCGCAGAGGACAGCCGCCTGCTGACCGCCGAACAGGCACAAGCCATGCTGGCCGACCCCCGCATGGTCCTGGTAAACCACACCAATAAAATGCCGGATGATTACACTTTTACCACCAAAGAGTGCGGCTCCAAAACTGCCATCAACAAGACCCTGCAGACCGAAGCCGCCGAGGCCTTTTTGGAGATGCAGGCTGCCGCCGAGGCCGATGGAGTGACCATCTGGATGCAGAGCGGCTATCGGAGCGTGGATTATCAGACCACCCTTTACAACAATAAAACCAGCTACTTTCTGAGCAAGGGCCTGAGCGAGGAAGAAGCCCGCAAACAGGCCGCCACCATCGTCAACCCGCCGGGTTACTCCGAGCACAACTGCGGCCTGGCCGCCGACCTGAACTGTCCGGACTATACCGTACTGGACGAAGGGTTTGAAGATACCGCCGCCTTCCGCTGGCTGTGCGCCAATGCGGAGCAGTATGGCTTTATCCTGCGCTACCCCAAGGATGCCGAGGCTGTGACCGAGATCACCTATGAGCCGTGGCACTGGCGCTATGTTGGCAAGGAGAACGCTGCCCTGCTGAATCAGAGCGGACTCTGCTTTGAGGATGCCATTGCTGCACTGCAGCAGCTGGCCGCCGGACAAAGCCGGTGAAGAAAAGGTTAAAACTTTGTCTCTGCGTTGCATTTTATACGCTGATATGGTACACTAACAGCAGTTTTCCGGGCCTGTTCTCCAGCGTCCGGCGGCCCTTTGGCCAATCTGAAAAAAGAAGGAATAATTTATGATAAACCGCACAAAACTCTTTGTATTCCTCGCCGCCGCTGCCCTGAGCGCAGCGATGCTCACCGGCTGTGGCGGCAGTTCCTCCGCCGCACCTTCTTCCAGCAGCACGGCTGCTCCTTCGCAGAGCAGCGCCGCCTCTGCCGTTGCTCCCCAGGAGAACAGCATTGCGGACCTGTCCGCCGTGTGCGACACCCTGCTGGAGGCCAACCCCATCTCCAACCAGTTTGAGATTGCTGCCATGAACATCGAGTACGATTTTGGCCTGAAAGCAGAAGATGTCATCTCCTACAAGGGCATTAAGAGCAACGATAATGGCGACGCTGGTCTTGTGCTGGTCATCCAGCCTGCCGACGGCAAGGCCGAGGCTATCTGCACTGCTTTGGAGACCTACAAGCAGGACCAGGTCGCATTCTACGGCAACTATGCAGAGTTTGCTCAGGCACAGAACAATGTGGACAACGCCATCATCGCGGCCAACGAAAGCCGCGTGATCATGCTGATCGCTTCCAACGAGTGCTCGGTCGATCTGAGCAGTGCCGCCGACAGCGCTCTGAACAGCTAAATCAAATTGTTCTTACGCCGATGCCTTTTGCGGCATCGGCTTTTTTTGTAAAAAAGGAGGTTCTCCCTTGGTTTTCAGCACCATTATTTTCCTGTTCCGTTTTTTGCCCATCACACTGGCGCTGTATTACATCGCCCCGGCCAAACTCAAAAACACTGTTCTGTTTTTGTGCAGCCTTGTGTTCTACTGCTGGGGGGAAGTACGGTTCTTCCCTATTATGGTGGCGCTCATCCTCATCAACTATATCTGCGGCATCTGCATTGAGCGGTTTGACACCAAGCCCGCCCTACGCAAGCTCTTTTTGCTGGTGGCCGTACTGGGCAGCCTGGGGATGCTGTTCTACTTTAAGTACGCCAACTTTGTTCTGGAAAGCCTGAATACCCTGCTGGGCACTGCCTTCAGCCCCATCCAGGGCATCAGCGTACTGCCGCTGGGCATCAGCTTTTATACTTTCCAGACATTGTCTTATTCCATTGATGTTTACCGCCGGGACGTCAAGGCCGAGTACAACATCATCGATTTTGGCGCCTATGTGGTCATGTTCCCACAGCTCATCGCCGGCCCCATCGTCAAATACCGGGACGTCTCGGATCAGCTGCACGTTTATCAGAACCGCTACAGCCTGGCCCAGATCGAGGAAGGCATGACCCTTTTCACCTTTGGTCTTGCCAAAAAAGTTCTGCTGGCCGACGCCATCGGTGCCCTGTGGACCGACATCATCGGTGTTGCAGACAGTGCCTCCACCACTTTTGTGGGGCTGGCCAATGCCTCCACACCGCTGGTCTGGCTTGGCATCCTGGCCTACTCGCTGCAGCTGTACTTTGACTTTTCCGGCTATTCCATGATGGGCATCGGTATGGGCAAGATGCTGGGCTTTGATTTTCCGGCAAACTTTAATTACCCGTACATTTCCGGTTCCATCACCGAGTTCTGGCGGCGCTGGCACATGACCCTGTCCGGCTGGTTCCGGGAGTATGTCTATATCCCGCTGGGCGGCAACCGCAAAGGACTCAAGCGCCAGATCCTGAACCTGTTTATCGTCGAGCTGCTCACCGGCATCTGGCATGGCGCAAACTGGAACTTTATCTGCTGGGGTCTGTATTATTTTGTGCTGCTGGCCGTGGAAAAGCTGTTCCTGCTGCCGCATCTGCAAAAAGCCAAGGTGTGGAATCATATCTACACCCTGTTCCTTGTAGCAGTTGGCTGGGCCATGTTCGTGGGCAACGATGCCGGTGTGGAGTTCGGCCTGCTGTTCCAAAAGCTGTTCCTCCCTTCCGGCGGCGTTTCCGCATGGTATTTCCTGCGCAATTACGCAGTTCTGCTGGCCGTCAGCATCCTCTGCTGCACCCCTCTTATCGAAAAGATCTGGGACCGGCTGCGCCGCAACACGTTCACCCGTGCTGCCACGGTGCTGGTACTGCTTGTGATCTCCACCGCCTATGTGGTGGGCAGCACCAACAGTCCGTTCCTGTATTTTAACTTCTAAGGGAGGAGAATGACCATGGATAAACACGCAAAACACACCTCCCTGCTGCGCTACCCGGTCCTGATCGTATTCAGCCTGTTCTTTTTAGGACTGTTTGCGGTGGACATCCTTACTCCGGACCGGAGCTACAGCGAGCTGGAGAACACCACCCTCAGCCAGCGGCCGACACTGTCTGCCTTTACCGCCAAAGGGCTGAACAATTACTTTACTGCCTACACCAAGTATGTCAAAGACCAGGTGTTTGGCCGCGACCAGTGGATCAGCCTGCAGAGCATGGTTGAGACCACCCTGCTGCAAAAGCAGCAGAATGGCGGCATTCTGCTGGGCAAGGACAACACGATGTACCCACGCACCTTTGGTCTGCTGTCCAGCGAGGAACGCACTCTGCCCAAGAACACCAAAGCCTTGGAAGCCCTGTGCACCCGTTACCCGGGCAAGGTGAATGTAATGCTGGCACCTGCAGCTTCGGTCATCTATCCGGAAAAGGTCCCCGCGAACGCACCGCTGCTGGACGAAGATCTGTATCTGGACAGCCTTGCCCAGACGGTCCGGACTGCCGGTGGGAACTTTGTGGATGTGCGGGACGTTCTGTCCGAGCACAAGAATGAATATATCTACTACCGCACCGACCATCACTGGACTACGCTGGGTGCGTACTATGCTTATGAGGCCCTGTGCGAAGCACTGGACCTTACACCGTTTGACCTTTCGGCACACACTGCCGTGACGGTGCAAGACTTCTACGGCACACACTACTCCAAGGCGCGCACCTGGAATGCCGTGCCGGATATTCTGACCTACTACGACCTGCCCAACCGCATGACCATTTACACCGTAAAAGCTGCCGGTCAGCCCACCGAGGGGCAGTCCACCGGGCTGTACGATACCGAAAAGCTGGAAGTCTACGACAAGTATGCCGCCTTTCTGCACGGCAACAACGGTCTGAGCCGCATCGAGGGAGACGGCCAGGGCAGCATCCTGGTCATCAAGGACAGCTATGCCAACTGCTTTGTGCCCTATCTGACCGCCAACTATCAGAACATTGATGTGCTGGACTTCCGCAACTACAACTATGGTCTGGACAAACTGGTAGAGGAAAACGATTATGACCAGATCCTGGTTTTGTATTGTTTTGACAGCTTCAAGAGCGACCCCTATCTCTACCGGGCAGGCATTGCAGGCTGATCGCCAAATTATTGCAGTTCATTTTCACAAATTTCCGGAAATGTTTTCATGCTTCTTTCCATATTTTGTGTACAGTTTTTTAAAGCTATTGAAAAAAACAGACCCATGTTGTAGAATGAATTTACAGAAAAAACTCTCGCCCTGCAAGGCCTGCAGGACCTAAAGATCCGGTCTGCTGGCACAGACCGCTTGAAAAAAGGAGTGTTTTACATGGATAAAAAACTGAATCTGCCTGCTGAATACGCAGTGCTTTCCAACGATGAAATGACCTATACCGAAGGCGGCGCCAGCAGTCTGGGCAGCTTTTTGAGCTTTGCCGCTTCCGCAGTGGGCACCGTTGTTCTGGCCTCCAGCTATATCTGGGGCATTGGCCAGGCACGCACCTGGGTGCGCAACGACGCAAATACCAAGGGAAACTTCTTTACCGTTCTGGGCAAGGCATTTGACGATCTGGGCGAGGACATGAAGAAGTCCCCCTCCAACTTTGTCCGCGACGGCGTTTCGGCTGTGATGGTCGCCGCACTGGCACCTCTGAGCGCCATCCTGATCCTGGTCAAGTGATCCCCGGTTCCCCCATCTGCTAAAACAGCAGCCATTTTCGGCGCTGTTTGGATATTATTATCGAGCAAAGGAGTACAGTTATGGAAAACACGATGAGACTGCCCGCATATTATAATGTCCTGAACAACGAAGAAATGACCTATACCACCGGCGGCACCACCCTGACCCAAGCACTTTTGAACTGGATCCCGCCCATCGGTTGGTACACCAGCGTGATGGCTGTGCGTGATTACCGCAAGAAGAACCCCGACACCTGGATCGACACCGGTCTGGATGCTCTGGTAAACGACATGAAGAAGGATACCAACACCCTGATCCGTGACGCAGGCCGTACGGTATGGTTCCTGGCATCCTGTGCATCCGGCGTCGGCTTTGTGGTCAATGCAGCGTTGATCCTGCTTTGACCTGACTCATAACACAGGCCGAGGGCGGACCAAAGAACAATTTATCCGGGCTGGCGCATTGCGCCAGCCCTTTTTTTGCTCTAGAGAACCTTTGCCAAATCTGAAGTACCGCCCTGTGTTCCTGCGTTGACATCTTCCTTAATGGTCCTATATAATGGGAAAAGATGCTGTCCTGCAGGACTGTATCCATTTCAACGCCCCAGGAGGTATACATGGGCACCGAAAAAAGAAAGAATTTTTTGATCAACTTTGCTTACTTTGGCGTGATCATCCTGCTGGCCTTTGCTGCACTGCGCTATGCACTGCCGCTGGTAGCACCCTTTGTCATTGCATTTTTGATCGCATACCTTCTTCAGCCGCTGATCCGATTTTTACATCAGAAGATCCATTTTCCGGACAAACTTTCTGCCATCCTGACGGTGATCCTGTTTTACGGCACCGTAGGCGCCCTGATCGCTCTGCTGAGCGTCAAGGCCTTTTCCGGCATTCTTTCCCTGTTCACCGTGCTGCCTGCCCTTTATGAGAGCTATGCAGCCCCCACCTTTCTGAGCACTCTGCAGCGTCTTGAAGACCTGTTTATCAATATGGACCCGGGCCTGGCTGCCATCCTGGACGAGCTTGGAACCAACCTGATCGGCTCGCTGGGCAGCCTCGTCTCCAGCCTGTCGGTCTCAGTCATGGGCGCTGCCACTGGCATTGCCGCCTCCATTCCGGGGCTGTTCGTCAAGCTGATGCTGATGCTGATCTCCACCTTTTTCATTGCCATCGACTTTGATTCTCTGACAGGGTTCTTTCTGCGTCAGATGAGCGAGAACGCCAAATCGGTCTTTTTCCAGATCAAAGAATACCTTGTAGGCACTCTTTGGGTGTGCATCCGCTCCTATCTCCTGATCATGACCCTTACCTTTGTGGAACTGTTCGTTGGTCTGACCCTGATCCGGCTGGAACACGCCGCTCTGATCGCACTGTGCATCGCCATCTTCGATATCCTCCCGGTCTTAGGCACCGGCGGTATCATGATCCCCTGGATGATCCTTGCCGCCCTGCAGGGTGACCTTGCACTGGCTATCAAACTTCTGGCGCTGTATCTGGTCATTACCGTCATCCGCAACATTGTGGAACCAAAGATCGTAGGCAGTCAGCTGGGTCTGCACCCGGTCGTGACCCTTTGCAGCATGTTCACAGGCGCACAGCTGTTTGGTGCGGTGGGTCTGTTCGGCTTCCCCATCGGGCTTTCGCTGCTGCGTCACCTGAACGATCACGGTGTGATCCGCATCTTCCGCTGAAAAAGCAAAAAAGAACCGCTTACCTAAGGTAAGCGGTTCTTTTTTGCTTTTAGTCGTTATGGAACATATCCTTCAGCTTTTTGAAGAAGCCTTTGCGTTTTTCGTAGTTTTCTTCCTTCAAAGTGCCTTCAAATTTCTTCAGTGCCTCGCGCTGGGTCTTGTTCAGCTTTTTGGGGATCTCGACCTCACACTTGACGTACATATCGCCGCGGCCACGGCCGTTGAGATACTGGATGCCCTTTCCGCGCAGGCGGAAGGTAGTGCCGCTCTGGGTTCCTTCGGGCACGGTGTACTCCACCTTGCCGTCGATGGACGGCACCGTGATGCTGTCGCCCAGCACTGCCTGGCTGAAGGTGATGGGCACGGTGACCCATACATCATAGCCATCACGCTGGAACAGCGGATCGGGGTGGACCGTGACCATTACGATCACATCGCCTGCGGGACCACCGTTTGCGCCCGCATCGCCCATGCCCCGCAGTGCAAAGCTCTGATCGTCGTCGATGCCCATCGGGATGGACACCTCCAGCGTCTTTTTAGCAGCGACATTGCCGCTGCCGTGGCAGCACTTGCAGGGGTTCTTGACCAGCTTGCCCTTGCCGCCGCAGCGGGTGCAGGGCTGCTGGCTCTGCATCACGCCAAAGGGAGTGCGCTGCTGGCTGATGACAAAGCCTCTGCCGCCGCAATCGGGGCAGGTCTCCGGGCTGGTGCCCGCCTCACAGCCGGTGCCGTGGCACTCGGTACATTCCTGCTGGCGGGTGATGGTGATGTTCTTCTTGCAGCCATGCACCGCTTCGTCAAAGCTCAGGGTGATGCGCACCCGGATGTCCCGACCCTTGCGGGGGGCATTGGGGTTTGCGCTGCGGCTGCTGCCGCCGAAGCCGCCAAAGCCGCCGCCGAAGATATCGCCAAAGATGTCGCCCAGATCCACGCCGTCACCAAAGCCGCCAAAGCCGGGGCCGCCGCCGTTCTGTGCTGCATAGTTGGGATCAACGCCCGCAAAGCCATACTGATCGTAAAGCTGGCGCTTCTTCTCGTCCGAGAGGACCTCGTTTGCTTCGTTGATCTCCTTGAATTTCTCCTCGGCTTCCTTGTCGCCGGGGTTGTAGTCCGGGTGGTACTTCATTGCCAGCTTGCGGTATGCCTTTTTGATCTCGGCATCGCTTGCAGTCTTGGATACCCCCAGCACCTCGTAATAATCACGTTTTTCCTGTGCCATATCCACTCACCTCTCCGGGAACACCCTGCCCGGGTGTTTTCCCGGTGGTTCCTCCAGTGCCTGTCTCTCCCAAAGCCCTGATGCCGCTGCTGTGCATCAAGAGCCGCTGGGCTCTCTCTATAACCAGCAAGAGCCGCCCCGGTAAAACCGGAGCGGCTTTTGCATGATACACCTTCTCCCTCCGGTCGGCGGGGAAAAGGCTGCTTTTTACAAATTAGACTTCCTTGAAGTCTGCGTCCACCACGCCGTCGTCGTGGGGCTGTGCCTGGCTTGCACCGGCATCTGCACCGGGCTGTGCACCAGCAGCCTGCTGAGCAGCAGCGGCAGCCTGATACATCTTCTCAAACACCTGGCTCAGCGCCTCCTGCTTTGCCTTGATGTCCTCGACCGTGCCGGACTGAACAGCGGTCTTCAGGTCTGCCAGCTTTGCCTCAGCGTCAGCCTTGACATCTGCGGGCAGCTTGTCGCCGTTCTCCTTCATCATCTTCTCGGTCTGGAACACCATCTGGTCTGCACCGTTGCGGATATCGACCTCTTCGCGCTTCTTCTTGTCGTCAGCAGCAAACTGCTCTGCTTCCTTGACAGCCTTGTCGATGTCGTCCTTGGACATGTTGGTGGAAGCGGTGATGGTGATGTTCTGCTCCTTGCCGGTGCCCAGATCCTTTGCGCTGACCTTCACGATGCCGTTGGCGTCGATGTCGAAGGTGACCTCGATCTGAGGCACGCCACGGGGAGCCGGAGCAATGCCGTCCAGGTGGAAGACACCCAGGCTCTTGTTGTCGCGTGCAAACTCACGCTCGCCCTGCAGAACGTTGACCTCAACAGAGGGCTGGTTGTCTGCAGCGGTGGAGAACACCTGGCTCTTGTGGGTGGGGATGGTGGTGTTGCGGTCGATGATCTTGGTGCAAACACCGCCCAGAGTCTCGATGCCCAGGCTCAGCGGGGTAACGTCCAGCAGCAGCAGGCCCTTGACGTCGCCCTGCAGAACGCCGCCCTGGATGGCTGCGCCGACTGCAACGCACTCGTCGGGGTTGATGCCCTTGAACGGCTCGCAGTTCAGTTCCTTCTTGACTGCATCGTAGACAGCGGGGATACGGGTGGAGCCGCCGACCATCAGGACCTTCTTCAGGTCAGAAGCACGCAGGCCTGCGTCCTGCAGAGCCTTGCGCACAGGGATCAGGGTACGGTCGACCAGATCTGCGGTCAGCTCGTTGAACTTTGCGCGGGTCAAGGTCATATCCAGATGCTTGGGGCCGGTCGCATCGGCAGTGATGAAGGGCAGGTTGATCTGGCTGCTCATAGCGCTGGACAGCTCGATCTTTGCCTTTTCAGCAGCTTCCTTCAGGCGCTGTGCAGCCATCTTGTCCTTACGCAGGTCGATGCCGTTCTCAGCCTGGAATGCATCTGCCATCCAGTTGATGATGCGCTCGTCAAAGTCGTCGCCGCCCAGACGGGTATCGCCGTTGGTTGCCAGAACCTCGGTCACGCCGTCGCCCATCTCAATGATGGAAACGTCGAAGGTGCCGCCGCCCAGGTCGTAGACCATGATCTTCTGGTCTTCTTCCTTGTCCAGACCGTAAGCCAGAGAAGCTGCGGTGGGCTCGTTGATGATACGGCGGACGTTCAGGCCTGCGATGGTGCCTGCGT
>CAYXQN010000045.1:0-13345 GCA_964466825.1 uncultured Faecalibacterium sp.
TCGGTGTCCTTTGCAACACCCTTGATCAGCATACCTTCCATGTCCTTTGCAACCTCCTTGACTAACGTACCCGGAACAGGGTTCAGGCTGGAGAGCACCTCCAGCTCCACATTGTATTTTTTCGCCAGCTCCACGCTGCGGTTGTTCAGCACCTGTGCGCCGAGAGACGCCAGCTCCAGCATCTCGTCAAAGGTGATCTCTTTCAGCCTGCGGGCATTGGGCACCTTGCGGGGATCTGCCGTGTAAACGCCGTCTACATCGGTATAGATCTGGCAGCGGTCTGCGTGCAGCGCCGCTGCAATGGCCACTGCGCTGGTGTCCGAGCCGCCGCGGCCCAGAGTGGTCACATCGTCCAGCTTGTTCAGTCCCTGGAAGCCTGCCACAACGACCACACGGTTGCGCTCCAGCTCCGAAGAAATGCGCTCAGTCTCCAGACGGGTAATGCGCGCCTTGGTATAAGCACGGTCGGTGCGGAAGCCTGCCTGCCAGCCGGTCAGGCTGATCGCATGGCAGCCAATCTCATTCAATGCCATTGCCAGCAGCGAAATACTGATCTGCTCGCCGGTCGCCAGCAGCATATCCATCTCACGGGCCGAAGGGTTGTGGGTGATCTCTGCCGCCTTGGTGATCAGATCATCGGTGGTATCGCCCTGCGCCGAAACCACTACGACCACATCGTTTCCTGCTTTGTGGGTGTTGGCCACAATGCGAGCTACGTTGAAGATACGCTCCCGGTCCCTTACCGAGGAACCGCCGAACTTCTGTACGATCAACGCCATATCTTGTCACTCTCCTCTTTTTCACCCTCTGTTACAGAGGGGCTACACTGGGCGGAAGCGTTTTTACTTCCGGTTTCCCTCTATCATTCCACCGTTGCGCCAATGTTGTCGGCATCCAAACGCAGCAATGTAAATGCTTCACATCCATCCAGACCTTCCAGATGTTCCAGGCCCTTTTCCAGACCCTCATAAAAGTCATGGGCATCGGTCCGCTCCGCCACAGCCATCACAGTGCTGCCTGCACCAGAAACGTATACTGCCTTTGCGCCGCACTGTTTTGCCAGTGCAAACACTTCCTTGGAACCGGGCATCAACGGCATCCGGTAGGGCTGATGCAGCGCATCTTCTGTAGCAATGGCCAGCAGGTCATGCCTGCCCTCACAGAACGCCGCCGGAAGCAGCGCCGCACGGGACAGATTATACACCGCATCTCTGTGGGGGATCTGCTTTGGCAGTGCGGCACGGGCAGCTTCGGTCAGAAGCTTATAATCCGGCACGATCGCCGCAAAGCACAGGCTCTGGTCCACATCCCGTTTGACCGAGTAGACCTGACCATTTGCAAACACGCTGCTGGTCAGTCCGCCCAGCAAAGCCGGCGCCACATTGTCCGGGTGTCCCTCAATGGAGGTCGCCAGGGTCAGCAGCTCCTGTGTATCCAGGATATCACCCAGCATCCGGTTGGCACCCAGAAGACCCGCAATAATGCAGGCCGACGAGGAACCCAGACCTCTTGCCATGGGGATAGGGTTCGTCTGCACGATCCTGAGAGGAGGCATTTTTTTGCCCACCTTGTCAAACAGGCCCTTTGCCGAGCGGTAGATCAGGTTGGATTCTCCCCGTGGGATGCGGGTACCATCTGCCGCCGAGATCTCCAGCCTGTCGCTTTCTTCAAAGGTAGCCGTATTATACAATGTTACCGCCAGACCCAGCGCATCAAATCCAGAACCTACGTTTGCGCTGGTAGCCGGGACCGAAACCTTGATCTTCATTGCCGCCGCACCTTTCTGTTCAGTCTTCCTCCGGCAGACGCTTGAGCACCAGCTTTACGCTGCCGCCCACTGCTTCCACCTTGCGTGCCGCCTCTGCAAGCGTTTTTTCATCCGCCTGTTCCACAAAGCAGGCACAGCCGTCAAAATGCTCATCCACAACCTTGCCGCCGTACAGCGCTTCTGCCACTGCCGGTGCAATGCCCGCTACACGCACATAATATGCCGCAGGAGTCGGGTCGGTGAGCATTCCTTCCACCGGCTCTGCAGGCTGCCAGAACAGGCTGTCGTGCACCTTGACGCCGTGTTTGATCGCATCCACAACGTCCGCCACTACTGCGCTGGCGGTGGGCAGCTTGCCTGCGCCCTTGCCGTAGAACACCACATCGCCCAGCATATCGCCCTTGACCATAACGGCGTTGAACACATCGTCCACGCTGGCCAGCTGATTGGCACGGGGCACCATGCAGGGCTCCACACCGGCTGCAATGCCGCCTTCCGGAGTGCGCTTCATCCATGCGATCAGTTTGATCACACAGCCCAGCTTGTCTGCTGCTGCCACATCTGCTGCCGTAATGGCGCGGATGCCCCGGGTGGGGATGTTCTGGGGATAGATCTGGTGGCCGCATACCAGCGAGGACAGGATCGCGATCTTACGGCAGGCATCACGGCCGTCCACATCATCGCTGGGGTCCTTGGTCTCTGCATAGCCCAGATCCTGTGCGATCTTCAGTGCTTCGTCAAAACCAAGATTCTCCCGCACCATTTTGGTGAGCATAAAATTGGTCGTACCATTGACGATGCCCTCCACCTGGCTGATCACGTTTGCCGCCAGGCACTGATGCATGGGAGTGATAATAGGGGTGCCGCCGCCCACCGATGCTTCAAACAGGAATGCGCAGTTGTGCGCCTTGGCCAGTGCCAGCAGCTCTGCGCCGTAGGTGGCAACCATCTCCTTGTTGGAGGTACAGACGCTGCGGCCGCTTTCCAGTGCAGCCTTGACGTACGGATATGCAAACCGTGTGCCGCCAATGGTCTCTACCACCACCTTGATCTCCGGATCCTCCAGAATGGTGTCAAAACTGCGCACCACAAGGCCGGCCGCCGGGTGACCCGAGAGATCCTTGGGGTCCAGGATATACTTTACCTCCACCGGTTCACCTGCCCGGCGGGAAACACCCGCTGCATTGCGGCACAGAACTTCGTATACGCCGCTGCCCACCGTGCCAAAGCCCAAAATTGCGATCTTAGCCATAACACATTCCCTCGTTTCTTGTTCTTACAAGTTGTAGCCGCAGTGCACCCCTACCACCATGTGCTGGCGGGAGAGCTTTTCCGTCAGCTCCTCCGGCGTGATCTTCATGGTGTCCGTCCGGATGGTGACTGCTACCAGCGCCGCACCGTTTTCCGGCGTGGACTGGTTGATGGTCACGATGCTGGCACCTGCTGCACTGATGCCTGCCAGCAGGCTTTGCAGTGCGCCGGTCTCATCCCGCAGGGTAGCCATCACAGTAATGACCTCGTGGCCGTTCTCCGAGTCAAAAATACAATCCTTATACTTGTAAAATGCGCTGCGGGACAGATCCACCGCACGGGTAGCCGCCGAGATGCTGCGCGCCTCTCCGCTGGCCAAAAGCTCCTTTGCCCGTACTACCTTGAGAAAAACCTCCGGCAGCACCTGTTCGTCGATCAGATAAAAGCGACGTTCCAACTTGTTCACCTCTCAAACACAAGTGTTCTTGTGGTAAATATAATAACATCCGACCCCCTGCATTGCAAGAGGCCGGATGTTATTTTGTAGGATTCTCCAGTTTTGACTTGTAAAGCGCCGTTTTTCCTTGCCGGAATTTCCCGCTTCAGAGGTCGAAAGTATTTCTTTTCTGTTTTTATATAGCGGTCAATTTACTCCGTCACCAGCGCATCGGTATCCACCGGGATGCCGCCCTGTGCCAGCACATCGTCCAGCACATCCAGCTCTGTGACATGGTTGTAATTGCAGTTATCCGGCAGATCCTCTGCACGGTAATAGCCCACAGCCGTATCCGCACAGTTCACACCGGCCAGCAGACCGCTCTCGGTACAGTAGGTGCGCTCCACCACACCGTCCGATGTGGGGAACGCCTTGTACGGCAGATCTGCCTGGACCTCCTCCATCAAAGCCTTCCATGCCATAACACAGGTACGGGTCTTGGCCTGATTCTTGGTCAGGGTCTTGGTCATATCATAGGGGGTATCATAGCCCCACCACACTGCTGTGACGTAATACGGTGTACCACCCACAAACCACAGATCCTTTTCGTCGCTGGCAGTACCCGTTTTACCAAAAGACTCCATTCCATTGGAGTTCGGGTAGCGGCCGCTGGCAGTACCCACGCTGGAGTACAGAACATTCTTCAGCAGACGGTTCATGATATAAGCGGTATCACTGGTCAATGCCTGATAGCTGGTAGCGTTGTTTTCCAGATAGATGTTGCCGTCACGGTCCAGCACCTGCGTGTACAGATGCGGTGTGGTATAGCCGCCATCGTAGAAGATCTGGAATGCTGCAGCCAGTGCCGTCGGTGTAACACCACTGGTCTGGCTGCCCATGACCAGCGGCGCCAGGCCCACATCGTTGATGGGATTCAGCGTATCCAGCTGCAGGGTATTGTAAACAAAGTTGAAGATATTGCTTGCACCTACCAGGTCACCCACACGGGCTGCAATGGTATTCAGCGAGCGCGCCAGGCCGTTCCACAGAGGCACATCCGAATTATCACCATAGTTACCGCCATAGTTGCGGGGCCAGCTTCGCCATGCGTCCGGATATGCTTCCAGCTGTTTGCTGGTCAGGCCGCTGAGACCATGCCGGCGGCAATAGTCATCGTCCCGGATGATCATATCCTCTTTTGCATAGAGCGGCGAGTTGTTGAGCATGGTGGACCAGTTTACCAGACCATACTCCACACCCAGAGCGTATGCACCGATGGGCTTGATGGTAGAACCGGTCTGGCGGGTCGTGCCGTAAGCACGGTTCAGCGAGAGGCTCTTGGTCTTTTCGCCCAGGCCGCCCACCAGTGCCTGCACATTGCCGTCATAGTCCAGAGTGACCATGGCCGCCTGCGTGCGCACCTTGCGGTAGTAGTACACCTTGCCGTTATCATCGGTACGGGTCTTGGGGGTGCCGTCCTCGTTGAACACCTGGATATCATCTTCCGAAATGGAGGACACTTCTTCCTCATGCCAACCCGCCGGGAAGTATGCGTCATCGGTGTTGAGCATCAGGTTTTCCATGGCAGTCTGCATCTTGGTGTTGACCGTAGCACGGATGGTATAACCACCGGTGTAGATCATCTTCTGCGCTTCCGCCTCAGTGCATCCCTCTTTTTCCATAAAGTCCTGCACCAGCTCGGTAAACAGGGCATCGGTAAAGTAGGAGTTCACCGTTGTAGTCTTGCGTTCAGAATCCTCCTCGGCCAGCACCAGAGGCTGCGCTGCAGCAGAACGGTACTCCGCCTCCGAGATGATCCCCTGCTGCCACATATTGTACATGATGAAATTGCGGCGGTTGAGCAGGTTTTCGGGGTTGGTATAGGGGTTATAGTTGGTGGGGTTTTTGGTAATGGATGCAATGGTCGCGCTTTCCCACAGGGTCAGCTCACTGACATCCTTATCAAAATATTCATTTGCTGCGGTCTGCACACCCTGGATGGTACCGGTAAAGCTGATGGTATTCAGATACGCTTCCAGAATGGTCTCCTTGGAATATTTACGGCTCAGGCAGAGCGCACGGTAGATCTCGCGCAATTTACGCATGGCGCCTTCGATACCGCTGGAACTGTCATCATCGGTCAGGTTTTTGATCAGCTGCTGCTCCAGCGTGGACGCACCCTGTTTGGAGCCGTAGATCGGAATGACATACTCGTTGATCATTGCGCCGATGGTACGCTTGAAATTAACGCCCGGCTCCGTATAAAAGTCCTTATCCTCGGTGCAGATAAAAGCATACTGCAAGGACTCCGGCATCTGCTCCAGATCCGCCCACACACGGTGGCTGTTGGAGGAGCGGAGCACCGCATACTCCACCTCTGCTCCGGTGTCCGGATCCACCGCAACGACCACACTGGACTGGCTCAGCTCGATGTTGTCCAGATTGAGCAGATCTCCATCGTTGGCCGTGGCCTGTACCACATAGTACACAACGCCCACCGCCAGCAGACTGCACGCCATGATCCCCAGACAGATCAGGGTCGCAATGGCACGGCCAATAAACCGCAGGACCGGATGCCCGCTCCTGGGTTCCTTGGGTGCCTTGGGCGTTTTGTCTCGCTTTGCAGGCTGTTCTCTGCGGCTGCGGCTGACATTTACTTTGCGTCCACCGGATGCCGAGGCCGGAGCCTCACCGCTGCGGTGGATCTTATTCATCTCATTATTGGAGATAAGGATCGCCTCCTGACATTTCAGACTGCTTCCAGCACAAACCGTGCTGCAGATACTTTTCTTATGCACTCAACGGTGCGTATTTACATATGATACCACAAAACGCAGCAAAAAGGTACCACATTCCATAATATCATTATAGCACCTGCACAAAAGACGAACAAGGACGGATTTTCGCCCGGCTTGTACAGACAGGATTAGTATAACACATCTGCCCGGTGAAAGTATAGTTCCAAGCTGTGAAAAAATGATTACACCCTGTCTGCCCGGGGCATACTGCTGTTGAAGCAACATTTTTTCAATCTGGCACGAAAGGGGCTTTTGCACCATGCGCAAGCTGCTGCTCTGCCTGTTTTACGGGCTATGCACCTTTACCATTGTATTCAGCCTGTTCTGGATGGCCCTGCCCAAAATCCCATGGCCTGCCGACAGTTCCAGTTCCAGCCCGCCACCGCTGGAGCTGGCCGCACAGGCGGTACCAAGCCTTGTACCGGAGTATTTTTATCTCTGCGACCAGGGCGGCCGCATTGCAGTCTACCACAGCAGCGCCGACGGCAGTCCGGGCAACATGATGGAACTGACCGAGATCTACGTCAACCTTCTGCCGGAAAACGACGCTCTGCGGGTCAAAAACGGGATCACCGTGCAGACCCGGCGGGAACTGGATCTTTTGCTGGAGGACCTGGGCGGTTGAACTGTCTGTCTCTGCCCAAACAAAAAAGCAAGTGTACCCGGATGGGCACACTTGCTTTTTTTCATCATCGTTTCGGCTCAGCCCTGCGCTGTCCACAGCACATCCAGATACTCCTTGGAGCACTTTTCGTACTCCATCTTGTAGTCATTGCTGGGATTATTGTGCATCAGATGCTTGAGCGTGTGGGAGTCGTAATCCTCGCTTACTTCCATGCCAATGAGACGGGCTGCCACGTTGGAGCAATGGTCCGAGATACGCTCTGCATTGTTCAGCACATCCAGGAAGACCACACCGGTATCGATCGAGCAGATGCCATCCTTCAGGCGGCGGATATGCTGGTCACGCAGACGCTCCACCAGCACATCGATCACTTCCTCCAGCGGCTCTACCTTGCGCGCGCCGCGCAGGTCGTTGTTTTCAAAGGCATCTGTGGTCAGGGTCAGGATCTCGTTCAGGGCAGCCTCCAGCACTTTCAGCTCTTTTTGGGCGCTCTCGCTGAAGGAGACTTCCTTATCCTGCAGGTCCACAGCCTTTTCCGTGATATTCACCGCATAGTCGCCAATGCGTTCAAACTCGGTAACAAAGTTCAGCAGCTCTGTGACTGCATGGTTTTCCTCGTCGCCCAGCTCCTGGTCGCTCAGTTTGATCAGATAGTTGGAGATCATGACCTCCATCCGGTCGATCAAGTTCTCACGCACACGGATGGCACTCACCGTGTCATCGTTCACCTGCAGCAGCAGCGGGCAGGCAAGGTTCACATTACGGGCTGCGCGGCGGCTCATACGGACCACTGCATTTTTTGCCTGCTGCAGAGCCACAGAGGGGCTCTTGAACAGACGCTCATCCAGCACAGGCATGCTCATCTCCTGAGCTTCTTCTGCGCTGTCCGGCACAGTGAGCATTGCCAATTTGGACAGCACACTGCTGAAGGGCAGGAACATCAACATTGCCACCGCACTGGACAGGGTGTGGATATTTGCAATAGAGCCTTTGTTCATCACATCGCCCCACATCGGGATCCCGATGGTGAGCTGGATGGCATAGATCAGCACCAGCAGCACGATGCTGCCAATGACGTTGAAATACAGGTGGATCAGGGCAGCACGCTTGCCGTCCTTGGAGGAACCGCCGATGGTCAGCAGCGGGGTAAATGCAGTACCGATGTGGGCACCAAAAATAATGGGGATCGCAGAACCAAAGGTGACAAGGCCCGTGCTGGACAGTGCCTGCAGGATACCGATGGAAGCCGAAGAAGACTGGATCGCCACCGTGACCAGAACGCCCACCAGAACACCCAGGATGGGATTGGTCATGGTGACGAACAGGTTCTGGAACAGCTCGCTCTCACGCAGGGGAGCAACGCCGGTATCCATCAGGTTCATGCCAGTAAACAGGATACCGAAGCCCAGCATGATCTGGCCGATGTTCTTGCGCTTTGCATTGCGCATAAACACATAAAAGATGCAGCCAACAAATGCGACCACCGGCGCAAAGGTCTTGGGCTGGATCAGGGTCAGCAGCAGGCTGTCGCCCGAGATATCCGCCATGCGGATCAGCTGGCCGGTCACCGTGGTACCGATGTTTGCGCCCATGATAACACCAACCGACTGGGTCAGGGTCATAATACCGGAGTTTACAAGACCCACGCAGATGACGACCGTGCCGGCCGAGGACTGGATCACGCCGGTGATCAGGGTGCCAAAGATGACCGCCTTGATCGTGGAGGAGGTCAGCCGATAAAGTACGCCCTGCATCTTGCCGCCAGCAAGTTTTTCCAGGCCGGCGCCCATGATCGACATACCATACAAGAACAGCGCAATGCCGCCCAACAAAGAGGTGATGTGTGTAATATCCATAACGATACTCCTAATATGCTCTTCCTTTTGATCCTTACAGCTTTTGTCTGCCGAAAACAGGTCTCCCCGCCCCGCATCCTCTGCTTTCTGAATCCGGCGACTGATCGATCGCCATACGCATTTATTATATCATCAAAAGGGGCCGAACAACAAGGTTTATTTTACAAGAATCTTTCATTTACTACACATTTTTCTTTACATTTACCAAAACATAAAATTTATTTTTCCGGTATTTTACAAAGATTTTACATTTCCGTTTTGAAACATATCATTCACCCAGTTCTTCCATGGCTTCTCTTACAGTGTCTGCCGAGAACAGAAATGCTCCGTTCTCGCTGTAAACTTCCACATGGCTCCCGACATAACGCAGTTCAAACTCTTTCATTTCCATTCCCTCCTGCAACGTTTTGCCGCAGTCTTTCCGGACTGCTGCTTTATCATCGCAGAAGTTACATCCCATAAAACGGACTTATAACGATTTGCACAAAAAAATCCCCCGTTTTGTTTGTTCAAAACGGGGCTTCTATCATTATAACATAGTGCTCTCAGTGCACGCCGGTCAGCTCCGGTATACGTTGTTCCTGACGGGCCTTTTTTTCAGTCGAACGGGTCTTATCGTAACAATAACGAATAATGGCCTGCCGCCGGACGATCCCGATAAAGATCCCCCGGTCATCCACCACCGGCACAAAATTCTGATTCATCGCCGCTTCGATCAGCTGATCCATACTGGTCGTTACCGTTACAGCCTTGTAATCCCGCTTGTGCGGAAATGCCGAAATCGGCACATCCTCTGCCGCCTCCAGATCCAACCCGTGGTACTTTTTCAGCCCCCAAAGGATATCACCCTCGGTCAGTGTGCCCACATACTCTCCTTTCCGGTTGAGCACCGGAATGGACGCATAGCGGTTGTTCTCCCACTTTTCCAGCGTTTGCCGCAGCGTAAAATCATCATAAACATACATCAGATCCTGTTTGGGCGAAAGGAAAAACAGAATGTTCATTACAACAGCTCCTATAATTCAATATTTATGTACAGCAGCCCTGTGCAAATGCTTGCACTGCAGCTGCATGGTTCCAGCCAAGAGTGCTTTTCCTGTATTATTTTAGCACTTTTCGCCATGCAGATAAAGTATCCGGGGGCAAGCTTTATAAATTTTTAACAGATTGTTCCCAGTTTAATGTCATACTTTTCTGCCCGGCCGCTGCACGCAGAACAGCATACCAAAAAACGCCTGTCGAATCCAACCAAGGTCTGTCATTTTTGAGAAAACGCATATTTTTTCATAAAAAAAGCCAAAAAACACCGCCAATTGCTCCAAACCCAGCATTTTTAACTGTACAACGTCGTCCCAAAGTTGTATAATAGAGTGGGTGTTTATCGGTGCATCGATGCACTGTGCACCCAAACCCTGATTTTGCTTTCTCGAAATCGAACATAAAGGAGCAGAATAACTATGATCACTTCCCGTTTCCCTCTGGGGGATGTCAGCTTTACCTCCGGGTATTTTTCTACTCTTGTAGGCGAAGCTACCAAGCAGTGCTACGGCGTTGCAGCCATGGCACCCCGTGACATGACCGACGTTGTCCGCAGCGTTGTGCGTGGTTCCGATTATTCTGAAAAGGGCGTGCGTGTCACACAGGAAGATGGCCGCCTTGTGATCGAGCTGCACATCGCTGTCAGCTATGGCCTGAATATTTCCACTGCTGCACGCAGCATTTCTCACCGCGTCAAGGACGAGGTCGAGCAGTCTACCGGCCTCAAGGTCGCCCGTGTGGTGGTCTCTGTGGACGATGTGATCGCCTGAGTTTTGTCTGCAAACCAACGTCCGGAGCCCGTTTCCGGCAATACAAGGAGTAAAAAGAATGATTTCTGGTAAGATCCTGCGTGACGCCATTATTTCCGGCGCCAACAACATCAACAATCAGCGCTCCCGTGTGGACGAGCTGAACGTCTTCCCTGTTCCGGATGGCGACACCGGCACCAACATGGGCATGACCGTCGGCGCTGCCGTCCGTGAGCTGGAAGCCCTGGATGACAGCTGCACCGTTGGCGAGGCAGCCAAGACCGCTGCTTCTGCTATGCTGCGTGGTGCACGCGGCAACTCCGGTGTTATCACCAGCCTGCTGTTCCGTGGTTTTGCAAAAGCACTGGAAGGCAAAAAGGAAGCCAATGCGGATGACATCGTCGCTGCCCTGAAAAAGGGTGTCGAGGGTGCTTATAAGGCAGTCATGAAGCCCACCGAGGGCACCATTCTGACCGTTGCCCGTGTTGCTTCGGAAGAAGCTGCTGCAAGCAACATCGCTGATGTTGCTGAGCTGTGGGAGCTGGTTCTGGCTGCTGCACAGCGTGCACTGGACGACACCCCCAATCTGCTGCCCGTGCTGAAGAAGGCTGGCGTCGTGGATGCCGGCGGCCAGGGTATTCTGGTCATCTTTGAGGGTATGGGCAAGGTGTTCCGCGGCGAGCCCATGATCCAGAACGGCGAGATCCAGAACAAGGCCAAGCTCTCCACCGAGAATGCCGGCAAGGGTGTGTTCACCGATGACCTGATGAAGGTAGAGGACATTACCAACGGCTACTGCACCCAGTTCCTGATCAACAAGAACGAGGGCGCAAGCGCTGCCAAGATGCGTGCTTTTGCAGAGTCCAACGGCGACAGCGTGGTTTGCATTGAGGACGATGATGTGATCAACCTGCACGTTCACACTGCCGACCCCGGCAAGATCCTGAGCGAAGCCATCAAGTACGGCTACCTGACCAACTTCAAAATCGAAAATATGCACGAGCAGTTCCTGGCCCGCCAGAAGCAGGGCAAGAGCCTGGAGAAGCAGGCCACTGCAGAGCAGGCTCCCGCACAGTCCAGCGAGTTTATCTATGCTGCTGTGGACCCCAGCCGTGACTATGGCTTTGTGGCTGTTGCTGCCGGTGAGGGCCTGAAGGCTGTGTTCACCGACCTGGCTGCTGATGCTGTGGTCTCCGGCGGTCAGACCATGAACCCCGCCACCGAGGACATTCTGGCTGCGATCCAGAGCGTGCCCGCCAAGACCGTGTTCGTGCTGCCCAACAACAAGAACATCATCATGGCCGCTGAGCAGGCTCAGAAGCTGGCAGACCGTGAAGTGGTCGTTCTGCCCACCCGCACCGTTCCCATGGGCATTACTGCTATGCTCAACTTCGATCCCTCGGTGAACACCGAGACCAACACCATCAACATGATGTCTGCAGCTGATAAGGTCTCCACCGGCCTGATCACCTACGCTGCACGCGACAGCGAGTACGACGGCAAACGTATCCGCAAGGGTGACATCATGGCAATGGAAAACGGCAAGATCGTTGCCACCTCCAACGACATTGCAAAGGCCACCTATCGTCTGGCCCGCGGCATGTGCAAAAAGGACTCCACCTTTGTCACCATCATCTCCGGCTGCGATGTCAGCGATGATGAGGCAGAAAAGGTCACCGAGCTGGTCAAGGCAAAGTGCCCCAACCATGTGGAAGTCAGCCACATTCGTGGCGGTCAGCCCGTTTACTATTATATGATCAGCGTGGAGTAAGCACCGCTTCTCCTGCTTCAATCTATGCAAAAAAGCTCCTGCCGATGCATCTGCATCTGTCAGGAGCTTTTTGTTTGCAATTTTTCAGAAGAAACTGACCTGACTGCTCTCCGGCAGGTCGCCAAGGGCACCCACCTGACGCAGTCGTTCCAGAATACTGCTGCCCACACCGGAAGCCTGCTGCAACTCCTCGATGGAGAGGTATTCTTCTCCATGGATCGTTGCATTTTCCAGCGCCTGTGCAGCCGAACCGCCCAGACCCTTCAATGCACAGAACGGCAGCCGTACCTTGCCGTCCTCCAGTACATAGCGGGAGCCGTAACTCTTGCCCAGCTCAATGGGTAAAAACTCGTAGCCACGCACCAGCATTTCGTTGACCAGCTGCAGCGAGACCAGCACATCTTCGTCTTTGGCGTTCTTTTCTTCTTTTAAGCGGCGTTTTACTTCTTCCATGTGGGCACGGGCTACCGCTGCGCCGCCCACAGCAGCCTCGTAGTCGATGTCATCGCCGCGCACTGTAAAATACACCGCATAAAATGCCTGCGGATGGTAAAGCTTGTACCACATCAACCGGATGGCGCTCATCAGATATGCCACCGCATGGGCTTTGGGGAACATATACTTGATCTTCCGGCAGGATTCAATGTACCAATCCGGCACGTCGTGTTCCCGCATGGCTTCTTCCCAGCCGGGCGCAAACCCGCCCTTTGCTACCTTGCCCTTACGGACGGCCTCCATGATATCGAAGGCCATCTTTGGTTCCAGACCTTTGCGCAGCAGATACAGCATAATACTGTCTCGGCAGCCAATGACCTCTGCAATGGTGCAGGTTCCGCTGCGGATCAGCTCATCCGCATTTCCGGTCCAGACGTCAGTTCCATGGGACAGTCCCGAGATCTGGATCAGCTCAGAAAAATTCTTCGGCCGTGCCTCCACCAGCATCCCTCGCACAAAGTTTGTGCCCATTTCCGGGATGCCAAAGGTGCCGGTCTGGCTGTCGATCTGCTCCGGGGTGACGCCCAGCGCCACCGGGCTGGTCAGCAGGCTGTAAAC
>CAYXQN010000046.1:0-13103 GCA_964466825.1 uncultured Faecalibacterium sp.
CGTCATCCACAACGTGCTGACCATGTTCAAGATCAACGTGCCGGAGAAGATGTAAATAAACAACGCAAAGCTCCCCTTTACGGGGGAGCTTTTTTGGATAAGACCGAGGAACATAGATGGAACCTTTGAAGATCAGAGATATCGTACTGCCCCATCGGGCGGTATTTGGCCCCATGGCGGGCTTTACAGACGAGCCGTGCCGCCGCCTGATGGCACAGCATGGCGCAGGTTTTACGGTCAGCGAGATGGTGTCCAGCCGGGCGCTGGTCTATGGCGACCATAAGACGGTCAGCCTGCTCAAGGCACAGCCCAATGGTGCGCCCTACGGCGTACAGATCTTTGGCGAGGTGCCTCAGATCATGGGTGAGGCTACTGCCGCCATTGAGCAGTATGCGTTCGATTTTGTAGACATCAATATGGGCTGCCCCGCGCCCAAGATCGTGTCCGGCGGTGCTGGCAGCAAGCTCATGCTGGACCCGGACTTGTGTGGGCGCATTGTGGAGCAGGTCAAAGCGAACACCTCACGCCCGGTCACGGTCAAGATGCGCAAGGGCTGGGATGCGGACCATGTGACCGCTGTAGAGTGCGCAAAGGCCTGTGAGCAGGCGGGTGCAGAACTTATTGCGGTGCATGCACGCACCCGGGAGCAGATGTACACCCCCGGCATCGACCCGGAGATCATTGCCCGGGTCAAGGCAGAAGTCAAGGTGCCGGTGCTGGGCAACGGTGACATCCGTTCGGCAGAGGATGCTGTGGCAATGGTGCGCGCCACCGGCTGTGACGGCGTGATGCTTGCCCGTGCACCGCTGGGCGACCCGTGGCTGTTTGAGCGGGTCAATGCTGCGCTGGAGGGAGCGCCCGCCCCCAAGGAGCCGAACCTGCAGGCCCGCATGAATGCGCTGCGCCGTCAGGTGGAAGAAATGGTGGAGCTGAAGGGTGAGTTTGTGGCAATGCCGCAGGCTCGTGCACAGAGCATCCACTATATGAAAGGCCTGAAGGGGGCTGCCAGCCTGCGCCGTTATTGCTGCGAGCTGACTCACCTGGAAGATCTGGACCGCCTGATCGAGGCAGTTTTTGATCAGCAGCGCCGTGCTGCAGAGGAAGATGATGCCCGGGAGGTACCATTCCCGTAACAAATAGAAAAGCCCATCCTCGCTGTGCGCTGTCATACGCCGGCTGCGAGGGTGGACTTTTATTTTTTTAGGGGAACTGCTTACAGACGGGTCAGTTCGTCCAGATTCTGGGTGTAACAGGGCAGACAATGCTCCATGAACCAGTCTGCCTCCGGGCAGTGCATCTGTTCCAGTGCAGTGCGCTGCTGGTCCAGTGCAGCATCGAACTCATGGTTGCCGCTGCGCTGTTCTTCCATGCATTTGATCAGTGCCGAAAGTCGGTCTGCAGCTTTGAGCAGTGTTTTTTCTTCCGGTGTCAAAAGCTCGCCAGAGATAAAAGGGAAGATTTCTTCCCGCAGTTCATCGGGCAAAAGCTGTGCCATGCTGCGCACACTTTCGGTTTCCAATGCTTTGTAGGCGTCCCGCAGGGCGGACGAATGGTATTTGACCGGGGTGGGCATATCGCCGGTGATGATCTCGGGCGCGTCGTGATACAGCGCTGCTACTGCTACGGTCTTAGGGCGGCAGGGCGTGCCGGTATACTTTCGGGCGATCAGGCAGAGGGTGTGGGCCAACAGTGCAGTATCACAGGTGTGTTCGCTAAGGGATTCGGCCCGGGTGGAGTGCATCAGACTCCAGCGGGTAATGTATTTCATACGGGCGAGCAGTGCGCTGAACGGATACAACATGATAAGCCCCTCCTGAATAGACTTTTCTTCACAATAACCGGCAGACGGCAGGTTGTCAAGTCTCTGATGAAGAAAAGTCCTTTTTTTGGAGAGATGTTCGTGCTATACTAAGAAAAACAATAGCAGTTCCCTGCAAAGAGGGAGAAAGAGGACGCGATATGGTTCAGTTTGGCAAAGCCCGGCGGCTTCGGCTTTTGGGGCAAAAAGAGGACAAACTCTGGCAGACGGTGTTGCTTTGTACGCTGACAGCTGCATTGCTCTTTTTGCCGTTCTATATCATAGATGGAGGCTTTTTCCACTATGCCGGCGATTTCAACAGTCAGCAGATCAGCTTCTATCGATATCTGAATGGTTATTTCAAGGGCACAGGGTATCCGGATGGGCTGACCAGTATTGCCGGCAAGCCGCTGCCTCAAAATACCTTTTCGTGGGCGACGGATCTTGGCAGCGGTACGATGAACGCCTATTCCTTCTACCTGTACGGCTCACCGTTTTTCTGGTTCTCGCTTATCTTTCCTCAGAGCTGGATGCCCTACCTGATGGCACCGCTGCTGGTGTTGAAGTTTGCAGTTGCAGGCGGCGGAGCGTATCTCTACCTGCGCCGTTATACCCAAAAAGCGGATTTTGCCATGCTGGGCGCCTGCCTGTATGCGTTTTCCGGCTTTTCGCTGTATAATGTGTTTTTCAATCACTTTCTGGATGTCATTGCGCTGTTTCCGTTTTTGCTCTGGTCTTTGGACGAGGCTATCTACAAAAAGCGTCATGGACTGTTTGCATTCTGGGTGGCTGTCAACCTGCTCAACAACTACTTTTTCTTTGTGGGACAGGTGCTGTTCCTCGTTATCTACTTTGTATGCAAACTCAGCGCAGATGATTTCCGCCTGAATATTAAGATGTTTGTGCATCTGGCGGTCGAGAGCCTGTTGGGCGTAGCCATGGGCTGCCTTCTGCTGTTCCCGGCGGTGCTTTCGCTGCTGCAGAATCCGCGTACGATCGACCTTTCCTCTGGGTGGGGATTTTTGACCTACGCTAAGGTGCAGCAGTACCTGGCCATTCTGCTCAGCTGGATCCTGCCGCCGGACTCGCCTTATATCACCTCCATCTGGACCGAGGGCGTGATCAAGTGGACCAGTATGACGGCCTATCTGCCCTTGTGCTCGCTGGCCGGTGCGGTAGCGTACTGGCGCAGCCGAAAAGGGGACAGCAAAAAACGCATTGTGGCTACCTGTGCGGTGTTTGCGCTGGTACCTGTTTTGAACAGTGCGTTTTATGCACTTAATTCCAGCTACTATGCCCGCTGGTATTATATGCCGGTTCTCATCCTCTGTGGGATGACGGCAAATGCGCTGGAAAACGCAGATACTGACCTGGAAGCACCGGTCAAGGGCATTGGCTGGCTCATGATCGCTACACTGGCCTTTGCGCTGGTCCCTGTGCAGGACCGGGACACCGGAGACTGGAGTTTTGGTGTGCTCAGCAATCCGGGACAGTATCTTACGGTAATAGGCTTTGGGCTGCTGGGGCTTCTGGCATACCGTTCCATCTGCCGTAAATGGCGTGGCGAACGGCTTTTTGCCCAGCGTATGACGGCAGCAGTGCTGGTGTTTGCTCTGGTCTTTGGTATCGTGCATATTGGCATTGGCAAATTTGGCCAGTGGTATACCGACAGCGATCTGGTCCAGCAGGATAATGCAGCTCTGTTGCTCAAGGAGCACCTGCCGGAAGGGGATTACCGCATTGACACTTACAAGACCCACGATAACCTCGGTGTCTGGCTGGATAAGAGCTGCCTGCAATACTTTGGCAGCACTGCCGCGCCCAGCATCCTCAGCTTCTATCCGGCACTTGGAGTCAAGCGGGATGTGCGCAGTGAGCCGGAGCTTTCCAATTATGCACTGCGGGGGCTGCTGAGTGTGGAATATCTGATCACCACGCCAGAACATCAGGAGGAGTTTGAAGACAAGGCGGACGCTGGGTGGAGCTATTATGATACGCTGGATGGCTTTGTGCTTTACCACAACGACAATTATGTTCCGATGGGCTTTGCCTATGACTACTATCTGACCGAGGCAGAGTACGAAGATACCGCTAAGGGAGTGCGCTCAAACCTGCTGATGCGCACGATCGTCCTCAGTGAGGAGGATGCCGCACTCTACGGAAAATACCTGGAAAAGCTGCCGCAAGAAAAGCTCTATGATCTGGACTACGAAAGCTATGTACAGGACTGCGATGACCGTCGCGCTTCCGTGGACAGCGAGTTTGTGATGACCAATTCCGGCTTCAGCGCAGAGATCGGGTTGGAAAAAGAAAATCTCGTCTTTTTTGCGGTGCCGTATGATGATGGCTTTACGGCGTACGTCAACGGCGCAGAAACGGAGATCCTGCGAGTGGACGAGGGTCTGATGGCGGTGCTTTGCCCGGCTGGATACAGCAATGTGGACTTTGTCTATGAGGCGGACGGGCTTGCAGTCAGCCGCAGCATCACGCTGGTGGCTCTCCCCGTCTGGCTGGTGTACACGGGCTATTTTGTCTGGAAAAAACGCCGCAAAGGGTAAAGGGCAGTTCTGCCCGCCCCTGAGACTGTTTACGCAAAAGGAGGTACACTTATGGCGATCATGGAAAAAACGATCCGTGGCAAAAGCTTTGATCAGGTGCTGCATCTGATCGAAAACGGCATCCCGGAAAGCAGCCTTTCCGCAGAGCTGGAGGCAGGCAGCGATTTCAGGGAGGGAACTGCCCGGTGTGCGGTGCGGGTGTTTGAGCGCTACAGCTGGAGCGGCGGCAATCGCCTGAGCCTGAGCGTGACCCTGTTTCAGAATGGAGATGCGCCCATCCGGATGTCGGCGGTGGCAGCGGGTGGAAGCCAGGCAGTGTTCTTTAAGCTGAACACGCTGGGGGAGGAGTCCTTTCTGGATGTACTGCGGGAACTTTTGGAAGAAGACTGACTTTGCATCGCAGGATGAAAAAAATTAAGGATAGCCTCTTGACTTTACGCAGATAAAGTGTATAATGCAACTAAACCGATGAGGCGGAAGAGAACCTGCACAGCGCATCCACAGAGAGCCCGGAGGGTGGAAACGGGCGAGAGCGGGGCAGAGTTTCGTGGGCCGCCGAGGGTCGGGCGAACGGGCAGTTTGCCTCAGTAGCTTGGAACGGAAGCCTCCGTTACAGGGCAGGGGAGTGTTGGCTCTCCGTGAGAGGCTCTGCTGTAAACAGAGCAAGCAAGGTGGCACCGCAGAATCGTATCTTACCGATCCTGTCCTTGTGGAATACACACAGGGACAGGGTCGTTTTTTATCCGGACCCGTCCCGCAAGGGGAGCGGGTCTTTTATTTTTGCCGCCTGCTCCGGGGAAAGGAGAAACCACGATGAAAACTATGAACATGATCACCCGCCGCAGCTTTCTGAAAGCCGCAATGGCTGCATCGGCTGTATCTGCACTGACACTGACCGGCTGCTCCGGTTCCGGTACGGCGGCTTCTGCCGACGGCGAGGGCTTTAAGGTGGGTATCGTCAACTATGTGGACCATGCGTCCCTCAACCAGATCGTCGCTTCGCTGGAAGCGCAGCTGGATGTCATCGGCAAGGAAAAAGGTGTGACCTTCTCCTATGCAGACCACTACGCCAACGCACAGGGCGATCAGTCCAACCTGAACCAGATCGGTGCAAACTTTGTTTCGGACGAGGTGGATGTGATCGTGGCAGTGGCTACCCCGGCGGCGGCGACTATGCTGGCAGCGGTGGAAGATACGGAGATCCCGGTCATCTATTCCGCTGTGACCGACCCGGTTTCGGCTGGCTTTGACAGCGGCGAGAACATCACCGGCACCTCCGATGCGCTGAACACCGATGCCATCATGAACCTGATCTGTGCAGTCAACCCCGGCATTGATACCATTGGTCTGTTGTACGACCTGAGCCAGGATTCCTCTACGCAGGCCATTGCGGATGCCAAAGCCTTCTGTGACAAGAACGGTATCCGCTATGTGGAGAAAAACGGTACCACCACTGCCGAGGTTCAGATGGCTGCTGAAGCGCTCATTGCGGCAGGGGTCAAGGCGGTGTTCACCCCTACCGATAACACCATCATGACCGCCGAGCTGTCCATCTACGAAGCTTTTACCGAAGCCGGTGTCCAGCACTACACCGGTGCCGACAGCTTTGCACTGAACGGCGCTTTGGTAGGCTACGGTGTGGATTACGTCCAGTTGGGCAAGGAGACCGCTGAGATGGTGGCAGAGCTGCTGTGTGGCGGAAAGGCCGCAGCAGAGATGCCCTTCCGCACCTTTGACAGCGGTATCGTAACGGTCAACACCGAGACCGCCGCTGCGCTGGGGCTGGATATGGCAGTGCTGAAGGAAGCGTTCGCTCCCTACTGCACCGAACTTGTGGAAGTGACTACTGCCGAAGAGTTTGCCTGAGAATACCCAAAGGAGTACACACAAATGCTTGCAAGTATCTTTTCTCTCAATGTGATCCAGACCGCACTGGAGCTGGGCTGCATCTATGCGCTGGTGGCGCTGGCGCTGTTTCTGAGCTATTCTATCCTGAACATCGCTGACCTGTCCACCGACGGGTGCTTTACCCTTGGCTGTGCGGTCGCCTGCCAGGTGGCGCTGACCGGGCATCCCTTCCTTGCGCTGCTGGCAGCAATGGCGGCGGGCGTGTGCTCCGGGTTTATCACTGCCTTTTTGCAGACCCGCCTTGGGGTGGAGAGCATCATGGCGGGCATTATCGTCAACACCGGGCTTTATACCATCAATCTGGCGGTGATGGGGTTTTCGTCCACCCTGTCTCTGGTCAAAACGCCCACCATCTTCTCCATCGCCAAAGAGCCGCTGAGTTTTCTGGGCGGCTGGTATAAGCTTGCTGTAGTTGCCGTGGTCATTCTGGCGGCGTGCGCAGCAATGCTGGGGTTCCTCGGTACCCGGATGGGTCTGTCCATCCGAGCCACCGGTGACAACACTGCCATGGTTCGTGCATCCAGCATCAATCCGGCGTTCACTGTCACGGTGGGGTTGTGTATCTCCGGTGCGCTGTGTGCGCTTTCCGGCGGATTGCTGGCACAGTACCAGAAGAGCTGCGATATCAATGTGGGCACCGGTATGGTGACCATTGCACTGGCATCCCTCATCATTGGTGAGACGCTGTTTGGCAAGCGCACCATGCTGCGCCGGGTGATCGGCGTGGTGTTCGGCAGCTGCCTGTACCGCTTCATCGTGGCGGTGGCGCTGCGGTTCGACGTTCCGGCAGCAGCCATGAAACTGGTATCGGCCGTCATCGTGGCGGTGGCGATCTCGATGCCCGCCATCCAGGCACATTTTGCTTTTGAAAAGCGCAAGCACGAGGCACGCGCCCGCCGCGCAGTGGCAAAGAAGGAGGGCAACTGAGATGGAAATGCTGCAACTGATTGATCTGCATAAGACCTTCAACCCCGGCACGGTCAACGAAAAGGTGGCGCTGGACGGAGTGAGCCTGACCATGCAGGCGGGTGATTTTGCAACCATCGTCGGCTCCAACGGCGCAGGCAAATCCACCCTGTTCAACGCCATCACCGGCGGTTTTATTGCCGACGAGGGCAGCATCCTGCTGGGCGGTGAGGACATCACCTTTGAGCCGGAGCACAAGCGCAGCAAGGTCATTGGCCATCTGTTTCAGGACCCGCTCAAGGGTACGGCCCCCAACATGAGCATTGAAGAAAACCTCGCCCTTGCCTATCTGCGTGCGGGCACGGCACCCCACGCCATCTTCTCCCGCATCTCCCGCAAGGACAAGGAGCTTTTCCGTGAAAAGCTGGCTCTGCTGGATATGGGGCTGGAGGACCGGATGAAACAGCCGGTTGGGCTGCTCTCCGGCGGTCAGCGTCAGGCGTTGACGCTGCTCATGGCGACCTTTGTGACCCCCAAGCTGCTGCTGCTGGACGAGCACACCGCTGCACTGGACCCCTCTACGGCAGAAAAGGTCCTGGCACTGACCCAGAGCATCGTGGCAGAAAAAAAGATCACCTGCCTGATGGTCACCCACAATATGCACCAGGCGCTGGAGCTGGGCAACCGCACCCTGATGATGGATGCAGGACGCATCGTATTCGATGTGCAGGGCGAACAGCGCAGCAAGATGACTGTGGATGACCTGCTGGTAAAGTTCCGGGAAAACGCCGGCAAGACGCTGGACAACGACCGCATCCTGCTCAGCAAGGTGGAACAGTAAATCTGAAAAAGCAAAGACCTCTGCATGGTAGAGCCATACAGAGGTCTTTTTTAGTGTTTCAAAACCGGCGCACAGCGGGAAGGATCAGACCCACTGGAAGTTTTCTTTGCCTGCAGCCAGCTCAAAATGATACTTTACAATGCCCAGGTCCATCTTGGTGTAAAAACCAAAACCGGGTTTGGCAGTTACCTTGGTACCCTCAGCGGTCAGGGTGAACTTCTGCTGGTTCATGGCAGTGGGAGCGAGCAGAGCGGCATTCACGCCGTTGGCAAACCACGCTGGCGAAGCATCGGTCAGGTTGCTGACGGCATTGGCGGGCTTGGAGCGATGGGCAACGCCCTGTGTTTCACCATAGCCCAGGGAGATCACCACCGTCAGTTTTTCGCCGGGGGCGACCGAGAAGGCGCTGGGGATCTTTTTGTAGGTCAGGGCGACCCAGCAGGTGTTCAGCCCAAGCTGCTGGGCTTTCAGCACCAGACGCTCGCCGTAGTAGCCGCAGGCTTCGTCCAGAGCAGCCCCTTTTTTGCCAACAAGAGCGAGGTAGTTGTTCACGCCCCGGAAGCTGCCGTAGTGGGCAAGCCCGCCTTCAAAGGCTTTCGGTTCGTTGGTCACAAGCTGGATGTGCAGACCGCTTTCGGCGTTGCAGGCGGCGATCTCCTGCTGCAATGCCTGCTGCACATCGGCAGACAGGGGCTTTGCAGTATAGCTGCGCACACTGTGGCGGGCGTTCATGGCTTCGATCAGATTCATATTGTGTCCTCCTTATCATTGGGTTGACCGCTGCGGTCCGGCAGATTCTGCATGATCGCATTGGCATGATCCAGCATCTGTATAAGGTTTTGCATGGCCTGGGTATCGGCATCAAAGTAGTAGTAGTTGCGGGTGCCCTCCCGGCGCACCTTGACGAGGCCGGCATCCTTCAGCACCCGCAGATGATGAGACACAGCCGGACGGGAGAGGTGTGTACGCTGGGTGATCTCGCCCACACGCACACCCTGACATTTGCCGATCTGGATCATTTCAAGGATCAGGTGCTGGCGGTTGGCATCGCCCAAAGCCGAGAGCGTTGGGCGGCAGGCCGCAAATTCCTCGGCTAAAATCTGGATGGCTTGCAAAACAGTCAACTTCTTCCGTTTATGATTTTGAACCATTATAGCATAATCTGGTTGAAAATGCGCAATGGGAAAGAAAATCAAGACGAATGTATTTTCGGTTCGACGCACTGCAAAAAGCTCCACGCTTGGAAAAAGGGGACCGCACAGGGAGGACACAGAGGGGGAACTGCATCCTGTGAAAGAAAAAAGGACTGCCGCACAGCCAGTGTGCAGCAGCCATTTTGCGTATTAAAAGATGAAAAAATTACTGAACGTACTCGACAGTGTACTCGAAGCCGTACTCTTCCTGCAGCTTCTTGACAGCAGGCTCACAGTCCTCGATGAAGGTGGGAGCATAGACAGAAGCGCCGTTGTGCTCCTTCTTGTAGTCCTCAACGATCTGCTGCAGCTTTGCCCAGCCCTCGTTTGCCTTTGCATTGTCGATGGTCTCGGGGAAGTTGATGATGAACTCACGGTGTTTGGGGATACGAGCCTTCATAATAAGAATCTCCTTATAACAGTTTGTATTTGTTTTTTAAATCTATACAAAAGCGGGGCGAAAATCCCTGCTTCTGGCGGTGGTGATGATCACAACTGGAACACCCGGCGGGCGTTCTCTGCAGTGATGCGGAAGACTTCTTCCGGGGTGGTACCCTTGAGCTGGGCGATGTAGGTGCCCACATGGCAGATCAGGGAGCTGTCACAGCGGCTGCCGCGCACCGGTTCCGGTGCCATATAGGGGCAGTCGGTCTCCAGCACGATGCTCTCCAACGGCAGGGCGGCGATCGCTTTTGCCGCACGTTTGGCACCCTTGAAGGTGCAGGCACCGCCAAAGCCGATGAACAACCCCTGTTTAGCCAGCCACTCGGCATCCTCCGCACTGCCGGAATAGCAGTGGACGATGCCCTTGGGCTGGTATTTTTTGAGCAGTGCATACACATCGGCGTGTGCCTGGCGGTCGTGCACGATGATGGGCTTGTCCAGCTCCAATGCCAGCCGGATCTCTGCCTCGAACAGCGCAAGCTGCGCATCCCTTGGCACCGGCCAGTGGTAGTCCAGCCCGCACTCGCCCACGGCGACCACCTTGGGGTCATCGTAATAGGGGGCGAGGGCACGCATCTCAGCAGCCCAGTCGCCGCCAAAGACCGAGACGGTGGGGGCAGCGCCCTCCTCGCCGCAGTCCTCCGGGGCAAGCAGGCTCTCCGGGTGGATGCCAATGGCGGCATACACCCACGGATAACGATGTGCCAGCTCCAGTACCCGGGGTGCGTCCCCGGAGTGGGTGGCCTGTTCGCACACGCCGACCACGCCCTTGGCCGGCAGGCTGTCCAGCAGTGCCAGACGGTCGGCGTCGAATGCGCGGGAGCTGTAGTGGGCGTGGGTATCAAAGATCGGTCCCATCATGCGTTCTCCTTCTGGGCGGGGGCTTTGTTCACCAGCCAGATGCCCGCACAGACGAACACCAGTGCACCCAGGTACTGCCAGCGGAACAGCGGCTCGCCGTTGAGCACGGCGCTCAGCAGCACGTTGACCACCGGGTTGACAAAACCAAAGATGGCAATGCGGCTGACCGGGTTATTCTTCATGAGCAGTGCCCAGATGACATATCCTGCGCCGCAGATGAATGCCAGATACAGCAGCACCAGCACACCGGTCACTGTCACATGACCAAGGCTGCCGCCCAGTACCGAACCGATGCAAAACAGCGCCAGACCGCCGATGAACAGGTTGATGAAGCAGACGGCAAAGCTGTCGGCCTTTTTCGTCACGGATTTATTCCACGGACCTGCCAGCGTGAAGATGACCGTTGCAATGAGCATTGCAGTAATGCCCCATGCGCTGCCGCCGCCGTGGTTGCCAAGGGTGCCGATGAGCACACCGGCAAACCCGACCACGCAGCCCAGCGTTTTGGCGGGGGTCATGCGGTCCGCATTGCCGTAGATAAAGTGGGCGAAGATCACGCCCAGAAAGCTCTGGGTGCTGTTCAGGATGCCGCCAAAGGCGCCGGTAAGCAGCGCCACGGCGGTGTAGTAGAACGCATACTGTGCGGTGGTCTGCCACAAGCCCAGTGCGCAGCACTCGGCAGCGATCTTGCCCTTGGGGAAGACCGGGAACCGGCTTTGCAGCAATACGCTGCCCAACAGGACCAGAAAGCTGCCCAGCATGAACCGTACCCCTGCAAAGCAGAGGATGGAGGGGGTGTTGCCGGAGTCGATCTCAAACAGGCGGTAGCCCAGCTTGATGAACGGGAAGGCGGACCCCCACAGCACGTTGCAGAAGATCGCCAGCAGAACGGCAAACACCGGTGTGCCAAAGATCTTGTCCAGCTTTGCAGAGCGGGAAGAAGTTTCGTTTTTCATATCGGCTTAGTGGATGCGTGCGCCCACGGGGGTGTCCTCGCCGTAGAATGCGATGGAGCAGCCGCCGTCTGCGGTGTCGGCAGCAAAAATCATGCCCTCGCTGACGTACTTGCCCTTCATCATCGGGCGGGGTGCCAGGTTTGCAACGATGCCCAGCTTTTTGCCGATCAGGTCTTCCGGCTTGAACCACTTGGCAATGCCGGACAGGATGCAGCGCTCACGCTCGCCGTCAAACACAGTCAGGTGCAGCAGCTTCTTGCTCTCCTTCAGCACTTCGCAGGCACGCACTTCAGCAACACGCAGCTCTACCTTGCAGAAGTCGTCGAATGCGATCTCGGCCTCGTGCTCCTGGGGCTCTGCAGCCTCAGCGGGAGCGTTCTTTGCCTTTTCAGCTTCTTCCTTGGCCTTGTTGGCGGCCTCGGCAGCAGCCTTGCGCTTCTCGTCCTCTTCCTTCAGGTGTGCGATCTCCTTTGCAACATCGATGCGGGGGAACAGAGCGTCGCCCTTGTGGACGGTGTAGGTCTCCTGTGCGCCGTAAACGGTCTTGGCAAGGTCGATGGCAGAAGCGTCCAGACCCAGCTGATCCATCATCTTGGGAGCGGTGGTGGGCAGGTATGCGTTCAGCAGGATGCCGCACACACGCAGAGCTTCGCACAGGTGGTAGAGCACGCTCTCCAGACGAGCCTTGTTGGCTTCGTCCTTTGCCAGTGCCCAGGGAGCGGTCTCGTCGATATACTTGTTGGCGCGCTGGATGACCGCAAAGATCTCCATCAGTGCCTGGGGGATGGTCAGGTTGTCCATATCGGCAGTGACCTTGCCCAGCAGCTCGTTGATCATGGTCTCCAGCTCGGTGTCGATCGCTTCAGTGCCAGCTACGTTGTGGACAGTGCCGCCGAAGTACTTTTCACACATGGCAACGGTACGGCTGAGCAGGTTGCCCAGGTCGTTTGCCAGATCGCTGTTGATGCGGTTGATCAGTGCCTCGTTGGTGAACATACCGTCATTGCCGAAGGGGATCTCACGCAGCAGGAAGTAGCGGATGGCGTCCACGCCGTAGCGGTCGCACAGGATGACCGGATCGACCACGTTGCCCACGGACTTGGACATCTTGCCGCCGTTCATCAGCAGCCAGCCGTGGCCAAACACCTTTTTGGGCAGAGGCAGGTCCAGAGCCATGAGCATTGCGGGCCACAGGATGGTGTGGAAGCGCAGGATCTCCTTGCCGACCATGTGCAGGTCTGCGGGCCAGTACTTGTTGTAATCGTTGTAGGTCTCGTTGCCGTAGCCCAGCGCAGAGATATAGTTGCTCAGAGCGTCCACCCAGACGTACATGGTGTGGCTGGGATCGAACGGGACGGGGATGCCCCACTTGACCGAGGTACGGGATACGCAGGTGTCCTGCAGGCCCTGCTTGATAAAGGCGATCATCTCGTTCTTGCGGCTCTCGGGCTGGATGAACTCGGGGTTCTCCTCGTAGAGCTTGAGCAGACGGTCGGCGTACTTGCCGGTCTTAAAGAAGTAAGCTTCCTCGTGTGCATCGTAAACTTCGCGGCCGCACTCGGGGCACTTGCCGTCCACCAGCTGGCTGTCGGTCCAGAAGCTCTCGCAGGGCTTGCAGTAGTGGCCGGTGTACTGGCC
>CAYXQN010000047.1:0-12888 GCA_964466825.1 uncultured Faecalibacterium sp.
TTTTCGTAACGGCGCTGCAGCAGTGCGTCAATATTTTCAGCGGTGTATTCCAGACCATTCTGGTTCAGCACCCGCGCACATCTGGCCAGGCACATACCGGCCAGACCATAGTCCTGCGTTATGACCAGATCGCCCGGTCTTACACGGTTGACCAGAGCAAAATCCACGCTGTCCGCACCCTTGTCAAATACCAGCGTTTGCGCCCCCTCCCGCTCGATCCGGTGCGCCGTATCGCACAGGATGATGACCGGAACACCTGCCTGTTTTGCCAGCTTCAAGGTCAAATCGACCACCGGGCAGCCATCTGCATCGATCAAAATATTCATTCTTCGCTCCACTTGTTCATCAGAATCCGTCTGCTGCGTTGTTCTTCTCTGTCGTCATGCCCGCCATCGCTCCTGCTCACTTCTCACCCCGATACTGTACGGGTGTTTGGCCTGTGACCTGCTGAAAAACATGACTGAAGTAATTACGGGTACCAAATCCAAGCTGTGCTGCAATATCCTGCACAACATCCATCCGCACTCCGCCTTGCTTTTTTTGATTATATCACACCCGGGCGATCCGGAACAGAGGACTTTGTGGTCTGTTTATTACCAGAAAAGGGCATGGATCTCTCCTAGGCCCTTTTCACACTTAGTCCTTTTCAAACAGCGCACGCAGCTGCTGCGCCATTGTTTCCAGCATTTCGGCCGGGATCATCCCCTCGGAATCAGCTGCCAGCCTCCGCAGAGAAAGCCCCACCAGAAGCGCCTTCCAGCCTGAAAGTCCATATTATAGGACTCGGACTCTGATAAAATCTTCGTGTAAGATCAATCGGTGATTACCAAGGAGAAGCTTTTATGGACATCTTCCAACTACTGCGTCAGGAATATCTGTTGACCCTTTCCATCCTGCAGGAGGCCATTGGGCAAACAGCAGAAACCCAGCTGCCTCTGTATGTGGTAAGCTGCTGGATGCAGATCTGGAGCCGCACACAGCAGTATGCCCCGGAATATGCCAAAGCCGTCACCCTCATCACCAGCCAGCCGGCTTATACTGCACAGATCATCTCGGCGCTTTCCTGCTGCGGAGCGCAGCGCCGGGAACTGGCTGTCCCTGAGCTGTTCAAACGGCTTGTAGCCCATGGCAAAAAGCAGGACCCCTCACTGCCGCAGAAATTTATAATCCAGTTGGAACGGCTGCTGAGCGCCGGTGCTGCCTGCAACGGCGACTTTACCAGTGAAGAGGCCAGCACCCTGCTGAAGATCCTGAAAAAACTTGGCACCTATGTACGGCAGCAGGGCATCCCCTTCCAGGATATTACCACGTTGTCGCATCCCATTACACTTCCAAAAGCCAGCAGCAGTCTGCAAAGTGATATCCCCGCTCCCCCGCTGCAGAGCAAGAACATCCCCCAGGCTGCTGAGGCCATGCCTGCCATAACAGATAAGCCGGTCAAGCAAGGTTTCCCCGCACCGGTCAAAAAAGCTCCCGCCGCACGGCAGACGCACAACGCCACGGCACAAACACTGGACACACTGCTGGCCGAACTTGACAGCCTTGTAGGGCTAGAGCAGGTCAAAAAAGATGTGCACAGCCTTGCAAACTTTATCCAGCTGTCCGCTCTGCGCCAGGAACACGGCCTGAAGGTACCCACCGTCTCGTACCATCTGGTCTTTACCGGAAACCCCGGCACCGGCAAGACCACCGTTGCACGGCTGGTAGCACAGATCTATCATCAGCTGGGTCTTCTGCCACAAGGACATCTGGTGGAAGCAGACCGCAGCACACTGGTAGCAGGATATCTTGGACAGACCGCACTCAAGACCCAGGATGTGATCCGGAAAGCACTGGGCGGCGTGTTGTTTATCGACGAAGCGTACGCACTGGTCCACGGAGAGCAGGACAGCTACGGCAAGGAAGCCATTGAGACCCTGCTCAAAGCCATGGAGGATCACCGGGGCGAGCTGATCGTGATCGTTGCCGGATACGACGGACCGATGCAGGAGTTTATCGACTCCAATCCGGGTCTTGCCTCCCGGTTCAACAAATATTTTCACTTTCCGGACTACAACGGCACCGAGCTGCATCAGATCTTTGCACGATTCTGCCAGCGCAATGATTATTTTATCCGCCCGGATGCCGCTCATCAGCTGTTCCCCTATCTGACACAATTGTATCAGGACCGGCCCGAGCACTTTGGCAATGCACGCACCGTCCGCAATCTGTTTGAAAAAGTCATCTGCGCGCAGGCCGATCGTATCGTTGCTCTGCCTGACGCAGATTACGAAGACCTGGTCACCCTGACTTTGGAGGACCTTAAAGCAGTTATAAAGGAGACCTGAAGCATGGGAAAAGAACAATTTACGGATTGGCTGTTCCAGGAGATCGTTTCCGCACAGATGGACCTGCTGTGCAGCTACGAACAGCTGGAAGACCTGCGCAGTGTCCAGGCCCCCCGACTGCAGCAGGAATACATGATAAAGTTTGGCCCTTTTGAGGAACAGGTACTGGAATGTGAGTTGGAAGCACTGCTTCTGCAGAAAAAGCTGGAGCTCATCCAGCGGAAGCTCAACCGGCGGGAACCAGTTGACTTAGAGGAGATCGAACAGACGCTTGCGACCGCCCGTACCGAGCTGATGCAGAAGCTGGAGACCAAACGACTGAAATGGACCCAGCGTCCGGCGCTGAGCGACAATGACCTGCAGCAGCTGCAGGCAGTGTTCCACCGTATCCTGCACTCTTTTCAGCCTCAGCTGCATCCGGATCTGACCCAGACCGAGCGGCAGCTTTACGACAAAGCTCTGCAGGCCTACCGCAACCAGGATCTGACCCAGCTTTTGTTGATCCAGGAATTGCTGTTTGAGGACAACATTCAAGCTGCATTTGAACCAAAGTATCCGCAGAAGGATGGACCGGAATGCTGTGAGGACACGAACTGCTTTGCGTCATCGACCCAAGAAGAACCAGAGGTCGAAAGCGACTTTTCGCTTGCACAGATGTTGTATCCCTATTTTATCCCACTGGAGCAGGAGCTTATTCTGAACGATGCGCTGCAGAAGCTGCAAAGCCAGCAGGCTGCTGTGCAGGAGGAGATCGATCAGATGCTGAACAGCTTTCCGATGAACATCCGGCCCGTGCTGGAAGACCCGGACAAAGCTGCCGCCGGGCTGGAACAGCTCCAGCAGCGGCTGCTGAACGCCCAACAGCAATGCCGCATCCTGCAACTGAAACTGGACATGGTTCTGGAGGACCAAAACAATGATTGAACTGCAGATGCAAGCTTCCCCTTTTTGGGGCATCCACCTAGACAGCGAACCTCTGGGCCAGGCTGAACAGAAGCTCCTGGTACTGCAGACCGGGATCGCCGGACTGCAGCACTATGTGGACAAGAACAGCGAAGAAGGGAAGGCACTGCTTGCCAGTCTGACCCCGGGCACCGAACTGAAGCTGTTCCGCGATCCGGACAACGAACACGACAAATGGGCTATCTCGGTATATACGACCGACGACCGGAAGATCGGATACATCACCCGTTTCAAAGGCGAAACCATTGCCCGGCTGATGGACTGCGGAAAGCGATTCAGCGCCGTTGTGGATGAACCGCCACCGGAACCTGCCAATGAGACCGAACACCGGCGCACCCGGACCTGGACCGAAAATTACAAAGTACCATTCTCTGTATATCTGGAAAACGAACTCTAAAGCCGCCCTTTGGGCGGCTTTTTTGCTGCAGGTTCTCCAAACCAGCGTTCATACATAGATTTTACACCAATCACGTTCTCTTAGCCGCACATTAGTCATCTTTCCGGTATAGTGAAAACAGACTTACAGGAAAGAAGGTTTTGAGCACACGATGCAAATGTTCGATTTTATCCATCAAATGCTGGGCAACCCCATGTTGATGATATCCACCCTACTGACCCTTGGCGTTATCCTTGTCAACGGTTGGACCGACGCACCAAACGCCATTGCGACCTGTATATCGACCCGTGCCATCGAGGTGCGAAAAGCCATTATCATGGCGGCGGTCTTTAATTTTTTGGGCGTGCTGGTGATGACCTCCCTCAATGCTTATGTATCACATCGATGCGATCCCCCTGCAGGCCGTTGAGCTGTCCAAAGTAGTGAATCGCTGCGTTAAAGCACTTTATGAATCGACCAGAGAACTGAAGAACTTCAAAAAACCGGACAACCTGCGTCAGCTCCTCATTAAGGTGAACGACATTGAGTTTGAAGCCGACCGTATCTATGTAGAAGCCATTCACGAGATTTTTGGTTCGTCTTTGAGCAGCAAGGCCGTATTCGGTGCAAAGACCGTTTATGAAGGTCTGGAGGACTGCTGCGATCTGTGCGAACACGCAGCCAACCTGATCGAACAGGTCATCATTAAGAACACCTGATCATCCCGCAAACAGCTTCTCTGTAAAATGCAGCGAGGCTGTTTTTTTGCAGGGAAAACAGAACCTGTTCCGTATGATAAACAAAGGGCACTGTTCTTCCCAAGCGTCCTTGCAAAACGCACAAATAAAGCAGCGGCGGTTTAGCAATGTTGGCAGGTTTTCGGCTTGTTTTTGCCTCAAAAGCAGCGTATAATCTGGCACGAACCGGTCGTTTGCAGTTTGTAAAAAGGAGCATTTTTATGAAACAAAACTGGTTTGTACGCCATCCTGTATGGTTCATGGCATTTTACTTATTGTTTTATCTGTTCTCATTCAACCAATTGGAAAAAATCAACGCCCTGCCGGTGGTGATAGTGCACTGCAAGCTGGATGACCTGCTCCCCTTTTGCAAATACGCTATCATCCCCTATTTTGCATGGTTTGCGTGGATCCCCTTTACGCTGTTTTATCTGCTTCGGTACGCCCCGCGCGAAGATTTCTGGCGGCTGTGCCTGCCCCTGTTTTCCGGCATGACTCTGGCACTTGCCTGCTATGTTCTGGTGCCCACCGGGCTGGCACTGCGCCCACAGGCAGTACCCGGCAGCGACCCGTTTGCACAGGCGGTACGGCTTTTGTACCAAACCGACACCGCCACCAACGTCTGCCCTTCCATCCATGTATTCAACTCGGTAACACTCTGTCTTGCTTATTATCGCAGCCGGGTCTTTATGCTGCCACACCGCCGCTGGATGCGGCCTGCCGCCACCCTGCTCTGCATTGCCATCGTATGCTCTACCATGCTGCTCAAACAGCACAGCTGCATCGATGTTGCCTGCGGTGTCCTGCTGGCGGCCATGCTGGATGAATTCTTCACCGCAGAATCCGCACGGCTCATCCCTCAGACCGTGTAAACTATCATCCTGTAAAACAAAAACAGCCTCTGGTACGAATGACACTCATACCAGAGGCTGTTTTTTGCTTTTTACTTGCCTGCCAGAAGGATAGCCAGCGCCGCCTTTTGGACATGGAGACGGTTCTCAGCTTCTTCAAAGATCTCGTCGGCATGCTGCTCAAACACAGCACTGGAGATCTCCTCACCGCGATGTGCGGGCAGACTGTGCAGGACCATGCAGTCCGGCTTTGCGCTGCTGAGCAGCTGGCTTGTAAGCTGGAAGCCTGCAAAATCCCGCAGACGCTGCTCGCTTTCCGGCGTGCCGTGCACCGCAGTGTTCCACTGCGCAGTTGCCACTACGTCGGCATCCTGAACACCCTGGACCGGGTCATCCGTGAGATGGAATGCACTGCCGTATTTATGGGCAAACATCAGAACATCCGCAGCCGGATGATAGCCTCTGGGACAGACACAGCAAACGTGCATCCCGGCCAGCAGACCGCCGACGATGAGGCTGTTGGCCATGCTGCTGCCATCGCCTATAAAGCAGAGCTTACGCCCTGCAAGACTGCCATACCGTTCCCGGATGGTCATTAAGTCGGCCAGCACCTGACAGGGATGCGCATAGTCGGTCATGCCATTGATGACCGGCACCCCGGACAGCTGCGCAAACTCCTCCAGATCGCTCTGGCGGTAGGTGCGCCACACCACACAATCGTAATAGCGGCCCAGCACCCGTGCGGTATCTTTGAGCGGTTCCCCCCTGCCGGCCTGCAGCTCGGCAGTATTCATGTAATTGCCCAGACCGCCCAGTTGATAAACACCCACTTCAAAGCTGGTGCGGGTACGGGTAGATGCTTTGGAAAACATCAGTGCAACGGTTTTGCCTGCCAGAAGCGGTGCCGTGCCGCCAAGCTTTTGCTGTGCTTTGAGCTGATCGGCCACATCCAGAATGTGGGTCAGCTCCTCGCAGGTCAGATCGCTCATTTTAAGCAGATGTTTCATGCCTGTTCCTCCGGCTTTATTTCTGCAAGCGCTGCACCCAGACGCTCCAGCGCCAGCTCAACATCGTGCACACCAAGGGTCAGCGGCGGCAGCAAACGCAGGCGGGTCTTTGCGGTGAGCACCAGCAGACCCTTTTCCCGGCAGGCAGCCAGAACATCCGCTGCCTTGATGCCGTCCTCAAACTCGATGCCGACCATCAGACCAATGCCGGACAAACTCTTGACATACGGGAGTTTTGCAAGACCGGTGCGCAGCTGAACGGCGCGCTCATTAACGTTGGCCAAAAAGCCTGCGTCCATCCGGTCCACCACCACATTGGCACCGGCGCAGACCACCGGGTTGCCGCCAAACGTGGAGCCGTGCGTTCCGGCTCCCATGCCCTGAGCGATCTTTTCGCTCAGCATCACAGCACCAATGGGCAAGCCTCCGCCCAGGCCCTTGGCAAGGGTCACGATATCCGGCTTGAGGTTGTAATGCTCGCAGCACAAAAAGGTACCGGTGCGGCCAACGCCAGTCTGCACCTCATCCACGATCAGGACCAGATCCTTTTCGTCACAGAGTGCGCGCACCGATTGCACATAGTCCGGCTCCAGCGCCATAACGCCGCCCTCGCCCTGAACCAGCTCCAGCATGATGGCACAGGTGTGTTCATCCACCAGCTGCTGCAGACCTTCGATATCGCCTGCCGCTGCATAGACAAAGCCCTGATTGAAGGGGCCGAAATCGTGGTGGAACACATCCTGACCGGTTGCGGTCAGAGTAGCCAGCGTGCGGCCGTGGAAACTGTTGACCAGAGTGATGACCACATTGCGTTCTGCCTGCGCACCGTAGTGGTCCACACTGTATTTGCGGGCCGCCTTGATCGCACCCTCGTTGGCCTCTGCGCCCGAGTTGCCAAAGAACACCTTGCTCATGCCGGTGCGCTTACAAAGCTTTTTGGCCAGCTTGCCGCAGGGTGCAGTGTAGTACAGATTGGAGGTGTGCTGCAGCTTATGAGCCTGCGTCGAGACTGCCTCGGCCCATTCCAGGTCACAATAACCCAGACTGTTGACACCAATGCCGCTGGTAAAGTCCAGATACTGCTGTCCCTCTGGTCCCTGAGCACACAGGCCGTGACCTGCAGCCAGTGCAATCGGATTGCGGCGGTAAGTATGCAGAACGTATTCATCGTCCCGCTTGATCACTTTTTCAGAATTCACAGTCTTGCCCTCCTAGCATTTATTCCCGGTGGCTGCGGCGATAGAAACGGGTGCCGGAACCACGGTCCGAGAACAGCTCCAGCAAAATGGAATGAGGCACACGGCCGTCGATGATGACTGCCTCGTGCACACCCTGATAGATCGCATCTGCCATGCCGCCGATCTTGGGGATCATGCCGCCCGCAATGATACCTGCGGACTTGTAACCTTCGATCTCGCTGACCTCGACCTCCGGGATGAGCGTCGTCTCATCCTCTTTGTCCCGCAGAAGCCCGGCGATGTCCGTCATGGAGACCAGCTTTTCGGCCTTGAGCGCAATGGCGATCTGCGCAGCTGCAGTATCCGCATTGACGTTATAGGCCTGGCCCAGGTCATCCATGCCGACCGTAGCGATGACCGGGATGAAGCCGCCGTCCAGCAGGTTTGCGATCAGGGTCGGGTCCACATGGACGATCTCGCCCACATGACCCAGCTGGGCGTCCAGCTCGGTGCAGCGGAGCATCTGTCCATCCATGCCGCACAGACCTACACCGCGGCCACGGAGTTTTGCGACCAGATCCTTATTGACCTTGCCGGCCAGCACCTGCTGCACGATCTCCATCGTGGCATCGTCGGTAACACGCAGACCGTTGGCAAAATGGCTTTCGACTCCGACCTTTTTGAGCATCTCGTTGATGGCCGGGCCGCCGCCATGCACCAGAACCACCCGCACTCCCAGAAGCGTGAGGGTAACAAGGTCGTTCATAACTGCATTTTTCAGTGTTTCGTTGATCATCGCATTGCCGCCGTATTTGATGACCATCGTCTTGCCATGGTACTTCTGGATATAAGGCGTTGCTTCCGAAAACAGAAGCGCCATTTGCTCGTTTTTCATACTTTCATCCCCAGTATTCATCCTGCAACATCTACATTCCAAAGACCCTCTCGGCCTTGCAAAAAGCTCCCCCGAGGGGCGATCCCTTACGTCCGGTAATCGCCGTTGATCTTGACGTAATCATACGTCAGATCGCAGCCCCATGCCTTGGCGGTGGCTTCGCCGGTACCCATATCGACCTTGACGAGGATATCGTGCTCACTCAGAACTTTAGCGGCCTCTTCTTCGCTGTAGGGGTGATAAGCTGCGTTCTCGCAGACATACACCTCACCCGCCTTGCTGGACAGCCAGACGCATACCTTGTCGATGGAGAAATCTCCGGGAGTGTAACCGATGGCGCACAGAATACGGCCCCAGTTGGCATCCTTGCCAAAGACCGCCGCCTTAAACAGGTTGGAGCAGACCACACTGCGGGAGACCGCACGGGCAGTCCGGAGGTCGGGCGCATGGGTCACCTCGCAGGTGATCAGATGGGTCGCACCTTCGCCGTCACCTGCATGCTCGGCACACATATGTTCTGCAATGGCCGTCAGAGCGGCAACAAAGGCTTCGTAGTCTGCGTTCTCTTCGCAGATCTCCGGATTGCCTGCAAGGCCGGAGGCCATGATGATCAGGGTATCGTTGGTGGACGTATCCAGATCAACACTCATCTGGTTGTAGGTGCCGGGCACCACCGTTTTGAGGGCCTTTTCCAACAGGACCGGCGAAACTGCTGCATCGGTAGTATAAAAGGCAAGCATGGTTGCCATGTTAGGGGCGATCATGCCGCTGCCCTTGCCGATGGCACCCACAGTGCAGGTCTTGCCGCCCAGCTCGAACTGGATGGCGTACTCTTTTTTGTGGGTATCGGTGGTCATGATGGCAACTGCAGCATCGTTACTGCCCTGTGCCGTAGCGGCCAGCTTTGCGGCTGCCGCCGGAATGCCACGGGCAAACGGATCGATGACCATCGGCTGCCCGATGACACCGGTGGAGGCGGGCAGAACATCCATCGCATCCAGGCCCAGTTCCTTGGCGACCAGCTCGCAGCATTCCTCGGCCAGCGCCACGCCGTTGGCGGCACAGGTATTAGCGTTGCCGCTGTTGACCAGAATGGCCTGTGCGTAGCCGTCGGTCAGGTGGGCACGGTCCACCTTGATGGGCGCACCGCACACCTTATTGGTGGTGTAGACACCCGCTGCTGCGCAGCGGACATCTGCCTTGATAAGAGCCAGATCGTATTTTTCAGCATGGTTTGCACGGATGCCGCAATGAACACCTGCGGCAGAAAAACCCTTGGGCGCACAAATACCGCCCGCAACCTCTTGATACTGCATAAATATCACCCCATCGTTATTCCAATCCTGCGGTCTCATCCAGACCCAGCATCAGGTTCATGCACTGGATCGCCGCACCGGACGAGCCTTTGCCAAGGTTATCGAACAGTGCCACCAGCATCATCTGATCCCCGGCAGCATTTGCATTCAGATAGATCTCCATCCGGTCGGTGCCAGCCATCCCGTTGGAGTAAAGCCCGTTTTCGGGCAGAGCCTCGTTCAAGGGATGGACCTTGATCGTGGCAGCATTTTTATAGTAATCGCTCAGCCCTGCAGCGACTGCCTCGGCACTGGTATGCGCCAGTGCGAGATCCAGCGGCACCAGGACCTGCATCCCGCTGTAATAGTCACAGACCACCGGCACAAAGGCAGGTGTGTGTGCCAGCCCGCTGATCGTTTTCATCTCCGGAAGATGCTTATGTCCCAGCGACAGCCCATAGCTCTTGGGGGCATCCAGCTTGCTGTGGGCGGGGCGGGCGGGACTTTCGTAATCAGCGATCATCTTTTTGCCGCCGCCCGAGTAACCCGAGATGCCGGTGCAGCTGAACGGATATTCCGCCGGGACGAGCCCCAGTTCCACCAACGGGCGGGCAATGCTGATAAAACCGCTGGCGTAGCAGCCCGGCACTGCGACCCGGTGGGACGCTGCGATCTTTTCTTTTTGGCCGGCAAGCTCCGGGAAACCATAGTCCCACTCCGCATCAGTACGGAACGCCGTGGAGGTGTCCAGAATTCTGACAGACGGAGCAACCAGCGGCATTACCTCCCTGGAAGCCGCATCCGGCAGGCAGAGGAAAGCCAGATCTGCCGAGTTGATGACCTTGGCGCGCTCGGTTACATCCTTGCGCCCTTCCTCTGAGATATGCAGCAGCTCGATCTCCGGGCGGAGCGCCAGCCGGTCCGCAATGCGCAGACCTGTGGTGCCGGCAGAGCCGTCAATAAAAACTTTTATGCTCATGCGTTCTGCGCCTCCCATGCGCTGAGCTGTGCCTGAGCCAGTGCGATCTGGTTTTTGACACTTGCCGCAGACGGACCGCCGTAGCTGGTACGTCCCTCGCAGCAGTTGACCAAGTCAATTGCATCGTAGATATCCGCCTCAAACAACTCGCTGTAGCTCTTGAAGGTCTCCAACGAGAGTTCTTCCAAAACGGTATCCTTTGCAATGCAGTCCGACACCATGCAGCCGGTCAGCTTGTAGGCATCCCGGAAGGGCATCCCCTTTTTGGTCAGGTAGTCGGCACAGTCCGTAGCGTTGATAAAGCCCTTTGCAGCGGCACGGCGCATATTGGCGGGCAGTGCCTTCATGGTGTCCAGCATGGGAGTAATGGTCTTGAGGCAGAGTTCCAGCGTATCCACTGCATCAAAGATGGCTTCCTTGTCTTCCTGCATATCCTTGTTGTATGCGAGAGGAATGCCCTTCATCATGACCAGCAGGGTGTTCAGATCGCCATAGACTCTGCCGGTCTTGCCGCGGATCAGCTCGGTGACATCGGGATTCTTTTTCTGAGGCATGATGGACGAGCCGGTGGTAAAGGCGTCGTCCAGCTCGATGAACTTGAACTCCCAGCTGCACCACAGGATGATCTCCTCGCTCAGGCGGGACAGGTGCATCATGCAGATGGAGATGGCGCTTGCCAGCTCGATGCAGAAATCACGGTCGGACACGCCGTCCAGACTGTTGGCGCAGGGTGCGTCAAAGCCGAGCTTTTCGGCGGTGAACTGGCGGTCCAGCGGATAGGTGGTGCCGGCCAGTGCGCCGCTGCCCAGCGGGCACTGGGCATCCATGCGGGCGGTCGCATCTGCAAAGCGATCCAGATCCCGCAGAAGCATGGATGCATATGCCATCAGCGCATGACCAAAGGTAATGGGCTGGGCACGCTGCAGGTGGGTGTAGCCGGGCATGACAGCGGTGGTGTACTCTGCCGCCTTGCTGCACAGCACCCTGACCAGCTCTACGATGTAAGCCTGCAGGGTTTTGCTGTAGTCCCGCAGGGTCAGGCGAATATCCAGTGCCACCTGATCGTTGCGGCTGCGGCCCGTGTGCAGGCGCTTGCCTGCATCCCCGATGCGGGCGGTCAACGTCTGCTCCACAAAGGTATGTACGTCCTCGGCGTTGGGGTCGATCTCCAGCGCACCGGAGGCCAGATCATCCGCAATGGAGGCCAGACCTTCGAGAATATCCTCGCAGTCCTTTTCCGAAATGATGCCCTGCTTGGCCAGCATGGTGGCGTGTACACCGCTGCCCCGCATATCCTGTGCGATCATTCGCTGGTCAAACCGGATGGACGAGTTAAAATCATTGACACGAGAATCCACCGCCTTGGAAAAGCGGCCTTTCCACAATTGTTCTGCCATAAGTAGCTCCTTACTGTTGGATTGAATGTAGGGATGGGAGAAATCTGACGGAGAGAGGAAATCCCCCATAAAACGGCAAAGCCGCCGCAGAGGAAAACGCTCCTGCGGCGGTGCCGCCGGCAAGATGCCGGTAGTTTATCTCCTGCGTGAAAGTGCGAAAACACACAAGAGCGGAAATGGTTCTAAAAAAGACTTACTTGACCTCCGGCCAGTTCTTGGACAGCTTTGCGCGCTCCTTGATGGACAGACCGAACAGGTTGATGAAGCCAGCGGAATCTGCCTGGTTGTAATCCTCGTCCTCACCGAAGGAAGCAGTCTGCTCGTCGTACAGGGTGTACGGAGAGGTGACGCCGGCATTGATCATGTTGCCCTTGTAGAGCTTGAGCTTGACATCGCCGGTAACGGTCTTTTCCAGGCTGTTTGCAAAGGCATCCAGAGCCTCACGCAGCGGGGTGAACCACTGACCATTGTAAACGATATCTGCATACTTCTGAGCCAGCTGAGCCTTGAAGTGTGCGCTCTCCTTGTCCAGAGTGATGGTCTCCAGAACATTGATGGCCTTGTACAGGATAGCACCGCCCGGAGTCTCGTAAACGCCGCGGCTCTTCATGCCGACCAGACGGTTCTCCACGATATCCAGCAGACCGATGCCGTTCTCGCCGCCCACCTTGTTCAGGTACTCTACCAGCTCTACAGCGCCCATCTCCTGGCCGTTGACTGCGGTGGGAACACCCTGCTCAAAATGGATGGTGACATAGGTCGGGGTATCCGGTGCCTGCTCGGGAGAAACGCCCAGCTCCAGGAAGCCTTCCTTGTCGTACATGGGCTCGTTGGCGGGGTTCTCCAGATCCAGACCCTCGTGGCTCAGGTGCCACAGGTTCTT
>CAYXQN010000048.1:0-12719 GCA_964466825.1 uncultured Faecalibacterium sp.
CATCTTCAAGACTCTGTGCAACCCTGTGGAGATCCTGTCCGATGACGAGGGCTTTGTCCGCGCCATCACCTGCGTCGAGATGGAGCTGGGCGAGCCGGATGCTTCTGGCCGCCGCCGTCCCATCGAGAAGAAGGGTAGCGAGTTCACCATGGATGTAGACACCGTCATCATGAGTCTGGGCACCAGTCCCAACCCGCTGATCCGCTCCACCACTCCGGGTCTGGAGACCAACAAGCATGGCTGCATCATCACCGAAGGTGACGAGGGCAAGACCAGCCGTGATGGTGTTTATGCTGGCGGCGACGCCGTGACCGGTGCTGCTACCGTCATCAAGGCCATGGGCGCCGGCAAGGCTGCTGCAAAGGCCATTGACGAATACATCCGCAGCAAGTAATTTATATCGCACATTCTCCCCTGCTTTTCTTTGTGGAAAGCAGGGGATTTTTTATGCGCTGACACTTCACTTTACTGGTATTTTATTTACAATACAGCTGTCCTTATGATATAATAATTCTATCTTACAGGATTTTTTGACACTATTCTATAAAAAATCATCACAGTTTTTTTCTGTCTGGAGGTGGACCCCATGCATCCTATGATCCTGTTGCTCCTCATATTTGATGCACTGATCGCTATATCTTCGGTGCTGAGCCTGATCAACATGATGCGGGTCAATCTGCTGTTGGAGCAGCGTCAGGCACAATCCTTCAGCGTACAGCGTGTCCGGGTGTACAAGACTGCCGCAGGCAAAGGCGGACTGCTCAGCTCCTGGTCCGGTGTTTACGCCTGCCCGCTGGAGAATGGCATGGGCGAATTCTGTTCCACAAATCCCTACGGCAGTGAGGAGGCCGTGCCGCAAAGCACCACCGTCATCCCCATGAAGGCATCCGGCGTATTGGAGCGCTGCGATATCTGGGCGCACCTGTGCCGCCGGTTCGTCCCTTTGTGGCTGACTGCGATCGGGTTCTCTGCTCTGCTGATCGCATTTGTCAACCTGTAAGAGACCATTCCACTGTATTTTCGGTGTAAAAATGGCAACCACATCCTTGACCCGGGATGCGTTTTGCACTTTCAAACCGAGAAGATAAACTGTATAAAAGGAAGGCAATTATGGAATTACTGAAATTACTTGGCATCGTCATCGTTATTGCTGGCTTTGCACTGAAGCTGGACTCCATTCTCGTCATTCTGGTCGCAGCGGTAGTCACCGCTCTGATCGGCGGTCTGGGCCCTGTTACACTGCTGGAGATCCTGGGCAGCACCTTTGTCTCCAACCGCAGCATGGCGATCTTCATCATCGTCATGCTGGTCACCGGTACGCTGGAGCGCAACGGTCTGCGTGAAGCTGCCGCCGCCCTGATCGGCAAGTTCAAGGGTGCAACCTCCGGTCTGGTCATCGGCCTGTACGGCATCATGCGTGCAGTCTTTGCTGCATTCAACGTCGGCTTTGGCGGCGTTGCCGGCTTTGTCCGCCCGGTCATCATGCCCATGGCAGAAGGCGCTATCACTGCACAGGGCTATGAGCCCAATGAGGACCATGTAGAAGAACTCAAGGGCATGGCTGCCGGCATGGAGAACGTGACCTGGTTCTTTGGTCAGGTCCTGTTTGTGGGCGGCTCTGGCGGTCTGCTGGTGCAGGGCACTCTGGCCGGTCTCGGCATCGAGGTCGAGCTGGGCGCACTGGCTGCTATCGAGATCCCTGTTTGCATCATCGCCACCATTGTTGCGGTCATCTTCTACTACCTCAAGGACCGTAAAATGGTGCAGAAGTATTACAAATAAGGGAGGACATACAAATGAGCTTTTTTATGAGTGCTGATGTCTCTCTTGCCAACAAGGTAATGGAAGTCATCTACATCGTCATGGGTCTGCTGTGCATCTACTGTGGCGTAAAGAACCTGAAAGACAAAGAAAACCCGGAACCTGTCGGCACCTTTGTCTTCTGGTCCGTACTGGGCATTGTTCTGGCTGCCGGTCGTTGGCTGCCTTCTGTTGTCAGCGGCATCCTGGTCGTTGTCATGTGTATTCCCGCTATCCTCAAAAAGGTCAAAAAAGGCAAGGTCAGCGCTGCTAGCAAGGCCGAGACCGAAGTTGCTTACGAAAAGATCGGCATGAAGGTCTTTGCCCCCACCCTGAGCATCGGCCTGTTTGCGGTCGTATGCGCGATCACCGGTATGGGCATCGGCCTGTCCGCTCTGAACGGCGTTGCGATCGGTGTTACCGTGGCCATCATCCTGCTGATGATCATGAACCGCGAGAACAAGCCCTCCACCTTCCTGAACGACTCCGAGCGTATGCTGTCCACCGTTGGCCCCCTGTCCATGCTGCCCATGCTGCTGGCCTGCCTTGGCACTGTGTTTACCAAAGCAGGTGTTGGTGATGTCATTGCCGACCTGGTCGGTCATATCATCCCCGAGGGCAATGTCAACGTGGGTATCGTGGTCTACGCTATCGGCATGATGCTGTTTACCATGATCATGGGCAACGCCTACGCTGCTATTACCGTTATGACGGTTGGCATCGGCTATCCGTTCGTTCTGTCCTACGGTGCAAACCCGGTAGTCATTGGTATGCTGGCTCTGACCTGCGGCTTCTGCGGCACCCTTTGCACCCCGATGGCCGCAAACTTCAACACCGTGCCCGTAGCTCTGCTGGACATGAAGAAGGAGTTTGGCGTCATCAAGAATCAGGTGCCTATCGCCATCATCATGCTGGTCGTACAGATCGTAATGATGATCCTCCTGAAGTGATTTTTGATCGAGTGATTGAATGAAACAAACGATTCAGCATGGTGCCGATATCATTATTTGTGACTGGGTCCGGCTCCGTGCAAAAGAGCGCCTTTTGATCGTATCCAGCCGAAAGTACGAGCCCGAGATCCGTGCCCTGCAAACAGCAGCCCTGGCGGTGGGGGCCAGTGCCGATGTCCTGATCCTGGATGATCTTCATGAGCAGGTCGGCCAGTATTTCGACGACCGTGAAGATGCCTTTGACCCCTACGATGCCGTGATCGGTGCCACAGAGTATTCTCTGATCACCACACGGGCAGTCAAGCGGGCCATCGCCCGGAAGAACCGCTTTTTATCGCTTCCGCTCAGCACAAACAACGGTCAGTCCCTGCTTAGCTATGACTTTTTGAACATGAGCCTGCCCAAAAGCCGCATCATGGCCAGCATTATCATGAACTGCTACGCCAATGCCAGCAAGCTCCATGTCACCACTGAGCTGGGCACCCGGCTGGATTTTTCCATCGAGGGACGCATCCCCGGCTTTTTTAACGGCTGCTGCCACGATGGCAAAGGGCTTTCCTCTGCCAGTGTAGAAGTGTACGTCGCCCCGGTAGAGTCCGAAACAAATGGAACTCTGGTCCTTGACGGATCTATGGGCTATATCGGAGTTGTCTCCAGCCCGGTCCGGGTAGAGATCCGCAACGGCAGGATCACTTCCATTGAGGACAACGAAAGCGGCCGCCGCCTTCAGGATTTTTTAGGTCGGTTCAAAGACCCTGATGCCATGTGCGTTGCCGCAGAGTTCGGCATTGGTTTGAATACCCACTCCCACTGCAACGGCAATTGCTACATCGAGGACGAGTCCACCTACGGCACCTTCCACATTGGATTTGGGCGCAACATCGCCCTGGGCGGTCAGCAGGACGCTACCGGACACTTCGACCTTGTGACCCATGCCCCCACCATCTATGTAGACAACCGTATGATCATGGACCGTGGGCAGCTGACCGTTTTAGAGCCATCCATCTATATCTGAAAAACGAGGTATTTCACCATGAAAATTCTGATCACGGGCTTCAACCCCTTTGGCGGCGAGACCGTCAACCCCGCATACGAAGCGGTCAAGTTGATGCCTGACACCGTTGCCGGTGCTCAGATCATCAAGCTGGAAGTCCCCACCGAGTTCCGCAAGGCCGGCGAGGTGATGGAGGCTGCCATGCAGGCCAACCAGCCGGATGTTGTCATCTGCATTGGTCAGGCCGGCGGCCGCTCTGCCATCACGCCGGAAAAGGTCGCTATCAACCTGATGGATGGCCGCATCCCGGACAACGCCGGTTTCCAGCCGGTGGACGAGACCATCCACGAGGATGGCGAGACTGCTTACTTCACCTCCCTTCCGGTCAAGGCAATGGTCGCAAAGATCCAGGAAGCAGGCATCCCCTCTGCCCTGTCCTACACGGCTGGTTCCTACGTCTGCAACTATCTGATGTATGAGCTGCTGTATCTCATCGATAAAAAGTACCCCAATGTCCGCGGCGGCTTTATCCATGTGCCTTACGCCATGGAGCAGGTGGTAAACAAGCCTTTGGGCACCGCCAGCATGGATCTGCACCAGATTGCCCGTGCACTGGAAAAGGCTGTGGAGGCTGTTGTGGAAAACGACAAAGACCTGGCTGTAAATATGGGCACCACCCACTAACAAATCAAAAGCGCCCCTGCTGTGCAGTCTGCATGGCAGGGGTTTTTTAAGGCATTATAAACCGATTTCCCCCTTGTCAAAACCAGTATTTCTACGCACAAAAAACCGCCATATGACAATAGCCCCCTGATGCAGTTGTTATCCTGCATCAGGGGGCTATTATTTTACTGGTTCAGTTCAAAACCTGATCTGTCCCGCGTTGGCTCAGACGTAATACAGCATCTTACTGTAGGAAGGCAGCGGCCAGTATTCCTCACCGCAGATCGTTTCTGCATCATCTGCCGCAGTGCGCAGAGCCGCCATAATGGGCACCACATTGTTGTGGAACGCCGCAGCCTTCTCCGCTTCCGAATGCAGGGCCTTGGCAGCGCAGACTGCACTCTGCAGCTCATCGATCGCATCGCTCATAGCATCCGCATCTGCCGAAAGTTTTTCCAAGGTCTTGGTCTCGCTGCGCACACTCAGCGTCTTGCTTACGGCCAACTTGGCAGCTGCGGTATTTGCCACCTCGCTCATGTAGGCATTGATGGCGGGCAGCAGCTGCTTACGGGCCATCTCCAGCATTGTAAGAGCTTCAATGTTCAGCACTTTGGCGTAATGCTCCATCTCCACCTCAAAGCGGCTTACCATCTCTACCTTGGTCAGCACACCAAACTCTTCCATCAGCGCAATGTTCTTCGGCTCGATCAAAGCAGGCAGTGCATCCGGAGCATTTTTCTTGTTAGGCAGACCACGCTTTTCAGCTTCTGCCTCCCACTCTGCAGTATAACCGTTTCCGTTAAAGATGACCCGGCGGTGATCGCGGATGGTGCGCTTGACAAGCTCAATGGCTGCACTGGTAAAGTCCTCGGCACCTTCCAGCTCTTCTGCATAGCCTTTCAGCTCTTTTGCCACTGCAGTGTTCAGGATGGTATTGCAGTCACTCAGGTTCTGAGAGGAGCCGGGCATACGGAATTCAAACTTATTGCCGGTAAAGGCAAAGGGAGAGGTCCGGTTGCGATCGGTCGTATCCTTGCTGAACTTGGGCAAAACATCTACACCCAGGTCCATCTTCATCTTGACAGGACCTGCATAAGGAGAATCCGATGCAATCGCATCAATAACAGCTTCCAGCTCCTCGCCCACAAAAATCGAGATAATGGCCGGCGGTGCCTCATCCGCACCCAGGCGATGATCGTTGCCAGGAATCGCAACTGAGGTACGCAACAGGTCCGCATACTCGTCCACTGCTTTGATAACGGCAGCCAGGAATACCAGGAACTGCAGGTTTTCCATGGGGGTGTCACCAGGGTCCAGCAGATTTTCACGGCTGGTACTCATGGACCAGTTGTTGTGCTTGCCGCTGCCGTTCACCCCTTCAAAAGGCTTTTCGTGCTGCAGGCAGATCAGACCGTATTTGGGCGCCAGCTTGCGCATCATCTCCATGGTCAGCAGATTGTGGTCAATGGCAACGTTGGTCGTGTCATAAATAGGAGCCAACTCATGCTGGCAGGGCGCCACCTCATTGTGTTTGGTCTTTGCGGGGATCCCCAGCTTCCACAGCTCCTCGTCCAGTTCCTTCATAAACTCAGACACTTCGGGACGGATCACACCAAAGTAATGCTCCTCCAGTTCCTGGCCCTTTGCAGCAGAAGCGCCAAACAGCGTGCGTCCTGTCAGGATCAGATCCTGTCGTGCTTCGTAGTCTTCCTTTTTGATCAGGAAATACTCCTGCTCCGCACCAACTGTAGTCGAAACATACTCGTCATCCTTGCCAAACAGCTTCAGAATACGGACAGCCTGCTTGGAAAGAGCATCCATCGAGCGCAGCAACGGGGTCTTTTTATCCAGAGCTTCTCCAGTATAACTGACAAAAGCCGTGGGGATGCACAGCACATCATCCTTGACAAATGCGTAGCTGGTGGGGTCCCAGGCAGTATAACCGCGGGCTTCGCAGGTGGCGCGCAGACCACCCGACGGGAAGGAGGACGCATCCGGTTCACCGCGGACCAGTTCCTTGCCGCTGAACTCCATAATAGCAGTACCATCACCCACAGGCGTAACAAAGCCGTCATGCTTTTCACTGGTAATACCCGTCAGCGGCTGAAACCAGTGGGTGTAGTGAGTAGCCCCCTGCTCCATAGCCCAGCGCTTCATCACACTGGCCACAACATTTGCAACCTCAATGTCCAGTGGAGCACCCTTGTGCAGAGTATTTTTCAAGCTCTTATAGGTGGCACTGGGCAGCCGCTCCTTCATAACGTGTTCGTTAAAGACCTTGCTGCCGTAGATTTCCATAACATTTGCTGCCATAAATCCAACTCCCTTGTTTGATCTTATGATAGACTTTCCCCATAACTGCGCCGGGCTGCAGGCCGTTCATGGCCAAAAGCAGCTCTGAAAAAAGGCGCTGCGAGTCAGGAGGTGACCCACAGCGCCGTTGCTGTTCATATTTTGATTATATTCCTCAGGCCGAAAAAACGCAATTGACAAAACTAACGATTCTGCTTGAGCGCAAAATCTTTTTTTTAGGTCAAACGCTTTGATTTTTGCGACACAAGGCCGTCAGCAGTTGCAAAAGTATTACTTTCTATCCAATCATCGACAAAAATTCACCAAACAAAAGGTTCCATCCATGTTTATTCCTCCCCAAAAATGTGTTACAATAAGGCTGTTATTCAAGAAGAAACAGGGGGAATGACTATGGAGATCGAACGCAAATGGATGGTAACCGGCTGGCCGCAGGATCTGCCGCTAAAGGAGGAGTTCTCCATGCGGCAGGGCTATATCAGTGTGCGTCCCACCGTGCGGATCCGGGAGGAAGCCCTGACCGGCGGGGCCACCGATTATATCCTTTGCTTCAAATCTGCTGGCGGCCTGGCGCGTGAGGAGATCGAGCGCAGCATTGACCGGGATCTTTTTACACAGCTGGAACAAAAGATCATTGGCAAGCCTCTCATCAAAAAACTCCGCCGGAGCTATCTTCTGCCCGACGGAGCTGTGCTTGAAGTAAACCATGTGGATGAAGGCCTGCCCACAGAGTTCTGGTATGCTGAAGTAGAGTTCGATACCATCGAGCAGGCACAGACCTGGCAGCCAACTCATTGCAATCTGGCCGGATATCTCCACGATGAAGTGACAGACCAGCCCGGTCAGAGCATGGGAGCCTACTGGGAGACCACCCGCCGTCAGATGGTCTGATCCAGCCTTTGTGCAATATAATCCGGAACCGAAGCTTTGGCGATCCCCAGTGCAACAGCAAACTCGCCATACAGCGATTCTTCTGCCTGCTTCATAAAGTGTTCGTCCACACGGCCAAATTTTTTGTTCTGCCGTGCAAGGTCAGTCTTTTTGCTGTAGATGGAGCGCACCAGATCCAGCAGGTCTTCACAACTGTGCGAGCGAAGCGATTCTTCATAATGTGCCGCCAGCTCCTGTGCGCTGCGGCTATGGAACGCCTTGCTTTCGGTGCCGTGGATGGCATCGATCAAGCGGTTGGCGTCATCGGCACTGATCACGGCACGCAGGGCGATCTTGGGGTTGTCAGCAGGAACATACAGTACCCCTTCCTGATAGACAGGCTCCAGCGTATAATAGGGATGTGCGGCATCCAGACCCTCAAACTTGCGTGTGACAAGGTCGGTAATGCGGCACACACCAAGATTGCCGTAAACGACATGATCACCTTTTTGGAACATAACTAAATCCTCCGGACTCCGCTGGTGCGTAGATAAAAAAGCGGCTGTACAACAGACAGCACAGCGGGTAAATATCTGTTGCACAGCAGTACAGCTCAAAAATAGCGAACGTATCTACGATAGATTGTATCATAATCCAAAGTGCAGTGTCCAAGGACAAAATGGAGAAAAAACATCAAAAAACACTGTCGCGTCTGCGTCAAAAAGTCCAGCGATCACAAGAAACGCATAGAAAATCCGTACCGGTTATGGTACAATACCAAAGAATAAAACGATCGGCATTTACAACCTCTGCCGATCCAGGAAAGGACGGTATCCGTTACGAAACGTACAAAGTTCAAATTGGAATTCCAATACAATTCTCCCGTGATCCTCACCTTTTTTCTGCTGTCTGTTTTGGTCCTTCTGCTGGATAGCTGGACCAATGGCTGGACAACGCTGCACCTGTTCTGCGTGTACCGGTCTTCTCTGAAAGACCCGCTGTTCTATGTCCGTCTGGTAGGTCACGTTCTGGGGCACGCAGATTGGGCTCATTTTCTCAATAATATGCTCTTGTTGTTGGTGGTCGGCCCTCCCATGGAAGAAAAATACGGCAGCGGTCCCCTGCTTCGGGGCATTTTGTTCACCGCAGTTGTCACTGGCATTTTGCAGTGTGTCCTGTTCCCCAACAATGGATTGCTGGGTGCATCCGGCATTGTCTTTATGCTGATCATGCTGTCTTCGCTGGCAGGCTTTTCGGGCGGGATCCCCATCACGATGCTTCTGGTGGCAGCACTGTATTTTGGCCAGCAGGTCTATGATATCCTCTTTGTACGGGACAATGTAGCAAACTTTATGCACATCGTAGGCGGAGTCTGCGGCACAGCCTTTGGTTTTTACAGTGCAACTCCCCGCAAACGGAGACACTGACGAAGCATTCACATGGTCTTACTCCTGTGATTATCCGCTGTCACAGGAACTTATATCCGGAATACGCAGACAGACCGGTACCAAACGATCCATGATCAGGCCTGCTATGCACAAACGAAAGGATGTTGTACGATGAAACAAGCATATTGCAACGGAATATTGCTGGACGGCACCGAACATATGGAGCCAGTCTCCGGCAAGATCGTATTGACCGAAGGCGAAACGATCACCGCCATCGCGGACAAGGGCACACCGCTGGATGGCTATGAGGTAGTAGATCTGAACGGCTCTTATCTGATGCCCGGTCTGATCAACCTCCACGTTCACCTTGCAGGCAACGGCACCCCCAGCGCAAAGCCCAGAGACAATGCTGCACTGGTCAAAAAACTGATGAGCAACGCCCTGACCCGGGCTGTCACCTACAGGATCGTCTGCAGCTTTGCAAAGTCAGAGCTGCTGGGTGGTGTGACTACCATCCGTACATTGGGCGGTATCGCAGACATGGATACCCGCTGCCGGGATGCTGCACTCAAAGGAAAGGTACTTGCGCCCCGTATTCTGGCAGCCAACGAGGGCATTTCGGTGCCCGGTGGACACATGGCCGGTTCGGTGGCTGTGGCAGCGTCTACAAATTCCGAGGCTCTTGCCCAGCTGGACAAGGCTGCGCAGCAAAACGTTGATGTGGTCAAGCTGATGATCACCGGCGGTGTGCTGGATGCCGCTGAAAAGGGCACTCCCGGCGAACTGAAGATGCAGCCGGATATGGTAAAAGCCGTGTGCGAAAAAGCCCATGCGCTGGGGTACAAGGTCGCCGCCCATGTCGAATCCCCCGAAGGTGTACGGGTGGCTTTGGAAAACGGCGTGGATTCCATTGAACATGGCGCTGTTATGGACGATGCAACCATCCGCCTCTACAAAGAAACCGGTGCTTTTCTCTGTGCAACGATCTCTCCTGCTCTGCCCTATGCCATGTTTGACCCTTCCATCTCCGGTGCATCGGAAAAAGATCAGTACAATGGCCGTATCGTATTCAACGGCATTGTAGAAGGTGCAAAAACTGCGTTGGCCAATGGCATTCCGGTGGGCTTGGGCAACGATGTTGGCTGCCCCTATATCACCCAGTATGATTTCTGGCGGGAGCTTTGCTACTTCCACAAATACTGCGGCGTCTCCAATCAGTTTGCGCTGTACACAGCAACTCTGCGCAATGCACAGCTGGCAGGCGTGGGAGATGTGACCGGTTCCATCGAGGCAGGCAAGAGTGCCGACTTTATCGTGACACGCCAAAATCCGCTGCAAGACCTTACTGCACTGCGCAAGCTCGAACTGGTAGTCTGCCGCGGCCAAACGATAAAAGATCCTGCCCCCAAACGCAAAAAAGAAATCGACGCCCTGCTGGACCCGTATCTGGCACCGTAAGTGTAAAAAAGCTGCTGCACATCACGCTGTGCAGCAGCTTTTTTATTTTTATTCAAACGGCAGCCATTGCAGTCAGAATGCTCTGCCAGCTTTTCGCCCGGGCACAAGTCGGAGCTGTACGAGCCCGTTTTTCGGCAGTGGAACGTTTGGCAACCGTACAGGGCTCTGCCATCACCGGATGAAACAGCAGCTCTGACGTATTGCCACGCCGCCAATCCAGCGCCAGCTGCGCAGCGTTCAGATCCGTCTGCAGGGCACGGCGCTCACGGCCTGCCAGGTGCTCGGCCAGATCATACAAGATCGCTGCAACAGGCAGGCACGGTGCTGCAGACTGGTTCCAATAACTCCACTGGGCACCAGCTCCCACATAACTGGTCACCGTGATCCGTGCACCGGTACGGGCGTTCTGCGGCATCACACTGTTGCTGCGTGCGCCAGCAAGCCGGGCCAGTTCCTTATGGATCCGAGTCGTCATTGCTGCATCCAGCCGGTCCGTGCGGCAATACGTCCGGAAATCCGTCTGTCCCATCAGCTCCCTGGCGCTGGCCGGGAACTGTCCTGTCAATTTTCCATCGGCGTTGTGGCAGGCCATCCAGCCTTTCCGGAACATCTGGAAATCCAGTTCCCGGCGGCCCATGGTAGAATAGCACACCACGGCGGTCTCCTCGCCGGGCAGCTGCTTTACTTCAAGGTAGGCATCATTCCCGCACTGATCCTGCAGTTCCACAGCCAGCAGGAGAGCTGCATTGGACTGCAAAGTGGACATGGCATTGCGCATTGCGGAGAAATAACGATCAGCATCCATAAAGAGCTCCTTCCTCAAAACGAAAACAGCGAGTTGTTGTGATCCAAAAAAGGAAACAGTTGGTTAAAACAAAATCGTGGTCCATCCAACAAGACTTTGTTTTGTTGTCTAAGAACAGTATACCACAGTTTTTACCAGAAAACAACTATATGTTTGCGCAAAATTCAAAAAACTATTTCTTTCGCCTCGTAACAACTCAATTTCGGTTGTTATTCAACAGTTCAACCGCAAAACACAACAGCAGGACGTACCAGTCAAAAACATCCATCTTTCTGCTCCTTCATGACATCCGATTTTCGCCATTTCTGCCTTCTCAAATAGGCTGATCACTCCGGAACCGGCATCTGCTGTCGAATAAGACCGCAATGTATAAGCGAAGTGACGCTTCTGCATATAGATAAACCATAATCGCAGGAGGAACAAGGATATGACAGAAGAATCACAGCGCATCATACAGCTATTTGGCGGTCTGGCTCTATTTTTATATGGGATGCAGCAGATGGACTCCGCCTTACAACAAGCTGCAGGACAACATCTGCGCCAATTTTTACAGCGGCTCGTGAGATCACCGTTAAGAGGCATTTTTGCCGGGATCATCGTAACAGCTCTGATCCAGAGCAGTTCAGCCGTCACTGTCATGTTGGTCGGGCTTGTCAGCGCCGGCCTTATGGAACTGCGTCAGGCGATCCCGGTCATTTTTGGCGCCAACATTGGTACGACCGTAACCGCCCAACTGTTGAGCTTTGATCTTGGCCAACTGCGGTATCTCGTGCTGTTCGTGGGGCTTTTTCTGTGCTTTTTCAGCAAAGAGGGCCGTCTGCACGCCATGGGAGACATCCTGTTTGGCTTCGGTCTTTTGTTTGAGGGCATTCAGGTCATGTCTCAGTCGATGCAGCCACTAGCGGCACACCCCGTGTTAGCACATTGGCTCCAACAGGTGACTCAAGATCCATGGATCGGTTTGCTGGCAGGGCTCTGCATGACCCTGACCGTGCAAAGCAGCTCTGCCACGATCGCCATCCTGCAGGACCTGGCCAGTTGCTCCGGGCCGGATGGCATATACAGCCTGCTGGGTCTGCAAGGAGCTCTGCCAGTCCTTCTGGGTGACAATATCGGCACGACCATTACCGCGATATTAGCGTCTCTGGGCGGCAACCGCAACGCCAAGCGGCTTGCAGCGGCACACACGATCTTCAATATCAGCGGCTCGGTAGCCGCAATGTTGTTTCTGCCGGAGTTTACAGCTGCTGTACAGTGGCTCTCGCCAAAAGGGGCAGAGATTGCGATCATATCCCGGCAGATTGCAAATGCGCACACCTTGTTCAATCTGTTCTGTGCTGCCGCTTGGCTCCCCTTTACTACACAGATGGAGCATATCGTGTGCTGGCTGATCCCGGACAAAAAACGGTATCCTCCAAACCACAGCGTCTGAAATATATACATCCCTTTTATGTCACACTTTATCCTGTATAATTTGAATC
>CAYXQN010000049.1:0-12596 GCA_964466825.1 uncultured Faecalibacterium sp.
TGATATCCCGTCCAATCGTATTTGTGTTGAACAACGCAAACCCTGAGATATAGGAGGAGCTGTTTATGAGAGTGCTATCAAGAAATACTCGCCGTGCAACAGCAGTCACCTTGGCGGCAGCACTTGCGGTTGCGGTGTACTTGAACTGGCAGTATGCCCGTACAGGTGAGCTTTCGGATCAGACGGGAGATACTTTGATGGTATCGGCCTCAGCCCTGATAACAGAAGATGCCGTACTGGATGCCTTGCCAACAGAGTCAGATGCCGTTTCCAGTGCAAATAAGAATTATGGAGAAGCGCAGCTGGTAAGCGTTGCAAACAATAGCGGAACAAAGTTTTTTGAAGAGGCTCGCCTCAAACGGGAAAAAGCGCATGATGAAGCACTGGATACGATCCAGAAGACCTTGAAGTCTGCTGCATTGTCGTCAGAAGAAAAGAAAAACTATTCTGTGCAAATGACAGAAAATCTGGAAGATCTTCATGCAGAGAATGAGATAGAAACATTGATCAAGGCGAAAGGATTTGCGGATTGCTTGTGTTTTTTGCAGGCTGGTCGAGCAGACTTGACGGTGATGACGAGCGGTGAGCCGCTGACGGCTACTCAAGTGGCGCAGATCCGTGATATTGTGATGAACAAAACTTCGGTAACGGCACAGAACATTACGGTCGTAGAAGTTAAATAAATCGAAGAGACCTGGTGCTGTATTTCTCTGGGTACAGTTTTTCAATCAAGTATTGAAATCGCAACTGCTTATGGTATAATATATGTATAAATACGAAAGATGTTGTTCTGCATACGGTATAAAACCCTTTAGGCAGGACCATTTCAATTAAAAAGCGACGGACTCGTTTTTTGAATGGAGGACAGCTCAATGGATTTACAGAACATGGAACTTCAGGGTGGCAGCCTTCAGATCTCCACGGAGGTTTTGGGCAAGATCGCCCGCTGTGCTGCGATGGAAATTGAAGGTGTTGCAGATGTATCCTGCGGCAAACAAAATAAAAAACTCAAGGATTTGTTGGAAGCGACCAGTATTCAGCCCCCTGTTACAGTGGAGATGAAGGACGGTACTGCTACGATTACCTTGCATTTGATGATGCGCTATGATGCCCGCATTCCGTCCGTGGCCGAAAAGGTACAGGAGAATGTTAAGGCTGCGGTGCAGAACATGACAAATGTCACGGTAAGCCGTGTGAACCTGGTCATTGCTGGCTTGGAAGAAGCGGAATAACTGAGATCTTCGCTAACGAATAAAAAAGAAACAGACCCTTTCTTTCGGGTATTGGAGAGAAAGGGTCTCTATTACGAAAGGAACATTATGGAAAACATTCTGCCCCGCCGTGAAGCTCGGGAAAACGCATTTCTGCTGGCATTTTCACAGACTTTTGGTGACATTCCGCTGGATGAAGCGATCCTGAACCATATGGAAAATGATGAGGAACATCCTTTGGATACATTCAGCAAAAAGCTGCTGAATGCATACTACAACCACTCTGCAGAGGTGGACGATGAGATCCGGGCGCACCTGCGCAACTGGACAATGGAACGTCTGCCCCGCGTTAGCCTGACTGTGCTGCGGCTTGCTGTTGCAGAGATGCTGTTTGGGCCGGAGAATAAGCCCGGTGTGGCAATCAATGAGGCTGTGGAACTGACCAAAAAGTATGGTGCCGATGAGGACTATCAGTTTGTAAATGGAATTCTGGGTTCTATCGCACGTGACCATGGCCTGAATGAAAATGCCGCTGTGGAGTCGGCTGAGCAGTGAGCTGCTATACGCTCGGGTTTGATACAAGCAATTATGCAACCTCTCTGGCAGTCTTTGACACAGCCGGAGAGGTTGTTTGCGCAAAAAAACGTTTTTTGCCTGTAAAACCCGGTCAGTTGGGTTTGCGCCAGAGCGATGCACTGTTTCATCACACGGTTGCATTGCCGGAAATGATGCATGAACTTGCACAGGAAGTTGATCTGACTAAAGTCAGTGCCGTAGGAGTCTCGCAAAAACCGCGTCCTGTGGAAGACAGCTATATGCCCTGTTTTTTGGCGGGCGTCAATGCGGGAACTGCCTTTGCGCACGCAAAAGGGATCCCTCTTATTATGACAACACACCAGCAGGGACATGCTGCGGCAGCTTTGTATGCAGCAAAAGGCGCGGAACTTTTTTCCCGGAAGGTACTGTTATTCCACATTTCTGGTGGAACCACGGATCTTCTGCTCTGTGATCAGACGGAGCGGATAACAACACTGGGGACGAGCACGGATTTGTATGCAGGACAAGCTGTAGATCGCGTGGGAGTCAAACTGGGTTTTGGTTTCCCGGCAGGTGCAGAAGTGTCGAGACTGGCGGCACTCTGCGAAGAAGATATACGGCCAAAATCCAGTGTGAAAGAAATGCAATGCAGTCTCTCAGGGCTGGAAAATCAGTGCAATACACTTTTGGAACAGGGCAAAACGCCGGAGTATGTTTGCAAGTACTGTCTGCTGTGTGTAGCTGACACTGTGGTCAAAATGACAAAGGCGGCACAAAAAGTATATCCGGGGCTGCCAGTGGTCTGTGCTGGCGGTGTGATGAGCAGTGATGTTATCCGCACCTGGGTACAGAAGCGTTTGCCAGATGTTTGTTTTGTGCCTGGTCAGTATTCCAGCGATAATGCGATTGGAGTTTCCATTCTTGCAGCACGGGGGAGTGGCTTATGGCCGAAGTGATCTCGGTATCAGAACTGAATCGTTACGTTAAAACGTTGTTTGACGCCAACGATTGCCTGTACGACATCGCTTTGCGTGGGGAGATCACAAACTATGTTCAAAACGCTCGCAGCGGACATTGTTACTTTTCATTGAGAGACAATGCGTGCAGCGTGAAAGCAGTGATGTTCCGTACAGAGGCACGGAGGCTGGTTTTTCGGCCGGAAGAAGGAATGCGCGTAGTTGTTCGTTGCCGTGCAACGCTTTATGAGCGAGATGGTGCGTTCCAGATTTATGTGAATGATATGTTCCCAGATGGTCTTGGCGCAGCACAACTGGCTTTAGAGCAACTAAAAGCAAAGCTGGAAGCAGAAGGGCTCTTTGCAGCTGAGCACAAAAAAAAGCTGCCGGAGTATCCACGCTGCATTGGCGTTGTTACAAGTAAAAGCGGCGCAGCACTCCAAGATATCCGGAACGTGATCAGTCGTCGCTGGCCGGCAGTAAAGCTGCTTTTATGTCCGGTAACTGTGCAGGGATTTGAAGCGGCACAACAGATCGCAGATGCAATCCGGACTTTAGATAAAAGCGGAAAAGTGGACGAGATCATAGTTGCTCGTGGCGGTGGAAGCAGAGAAGATCTTTGGGTGTTCAATGCTGAGACGATTGCGCGTGCGGCTTATCGGTGCAAAGTGCCGTTGATCAGCGCTATTGGACATGAGATCGATTATACGATTTTGGATTTTGTTGCAGATCAACGTGCACCCACACCCTCTGCAGCGGCAGAGCTTGCCGTGCCCGATAGAATATTCGAACAGCAGAGATTGTTGACTTTACAACAAAATTTCTTGAAAGTGGTACAAAATCGTCTGGAGATGTGTTATAATGAGTGTAAGACGAACAACTTGCTGTTGGAACAGCACTCTTCAACTTGTGCTCTGCAAAAAAAAGAAGCCTCGCTGAAAACCTTGGAGGATACACTTCAGCAGCAGATTACTACGGTTGTTCAAGAAAAAAACAAACAACTTCAGAATATGGCGGCACTCGCAGCTTCACTTGATCCGTATCGGGTACTTGCCCGCGGGTACACGATACTTCAGGATCCGGAGGGTAAGCTTTGCACAATGGAACATCTCCAGCCGGATGATGTGATTTATGTTTGCGATTCAGCTCGTAGAGCTAAATGCAGGGTAGAGACCGTGGAGGAAATCAATGAAAGCACCCAAAAGCTATGAAGAAGGGATTGCCCGGTTGGAGGTGATCCTTGCGAAAATACAGGACGAGGAAACATCTCTTTCGGACTCGGTCAAGTTGTATGCTGAAGCGGCAGCACTGATGGAATACTGTCATGGCATCCTTGAAAAAACAGCAGTCCAGATCGAGGAGATCAATACAAAGATAAAAGCTTGTGCACAGGTGCAGCAGGAGGTAGACTGATGGAGTATCAAGAAAGATATCAGAGATATCTTACTCTTGCGCAGGATTCTTTGGAAAAGGCGGCAGACTGTTATCTGCCGGAGAAATCCGAGGTTTGTCGTGCGGCACGATACAGTTTACTGGGGAGTGGAAAACGAATCCGAGCAGTGCTGACGCTAAGCGTTTGCGATATGCTGGAGGGCGATTTGCAGTCAGCCGGTTGTTTTGCTGCGGCGGTCGAAATGGTGCATTGTTATTCTTTGATCCACGATGATCTGCCTTGCATGGATAATGATGATATGCGTCGGGGAAAGCCGGCTTGCCACAAGGCGTTTGGAGAGGCTACGGCCTTATTAGCTGCGGATGCATTGCTGACAGAAGCCTTTGAAGTAATAAGTAAAGCACCGGCCAGTGCGCAAGCTCGGATACAAGCTGTACAAGCACTGGGATCTGGCGCTGGTAGCTGTGGCATGGTATATGGGCAGGAGTTGGATCTGAAGTACGAGGCAATCGCGGCAACAGAGGAACAACTTCGTCAGATCCACCTCAAAAAAACAGGTGCACTGATCAATGCGGCGATTCAAATGGGCGCAGCGGCTGCAAATGCGACAAAACAGCAGTGCGAAGCCTTGGAACGGTATGCTTATGGTATTGGACTTGTGTTCCAGATCGTTGATGACGTTTTGGATGTTACCAGTACAGCAGAAGCACTTGGAAAACCCGTGGGAAGTGACAGCGAAAACGGGAAAACAACATTTGTGACTTTGTATGGTGTACAGGGTGCATTGGAGCTTGCTGAAAAAATCAATCGTGCAACGTGCGAGGATCTGACCCGATGCTTTGGGGCGAAATCTGATTTTTTAAATCAGTTGGCGCAGCAGCTTCTTGTGAGAAATAATTAAAAATTTATACCAATAAAAGTAAAAGGACAAACGTATGAAGATCATTCAAGAGATTCTTTCCTTTAATCCGATCCTTACAACCTCACTGCTCAGCTGGTTTATTGCGCAGGTGTTAAAAACGATCATTAACTTTATTTTGCTCGGGAAATTTCAGGTGGAACGAATGTGGGGCGACGGTGGTATGCCCAGTGCACACAGTGCAACTGTTTGTGCAATGGCAATTGCTACCGGACGCTGTATGGGATTTGATTCTGCGGTTTTTGCAGTTGCTTGTGTTGTTGCGATTATTACAATGCATGACGCAATGGGCGTTCGCTATGAGACGGGTGAGCAGGCAAAGGTACTGAATCAAATGATCGACAATTGGATCGAGCTGAGCGAAAAGAATGTTCCGTTCCTTCAGAATATGCATTTGAAGGAAATGGTTGGTCATACGCCGCTTCAGGTAACAGCTGGTTTCCTGGTTGGTGCGGCAGTTGGTTTTTTGAGTCCTCTCGTATAACAAACCTACAGGAGTAGCTGAAGGTAATATAATAAAAAGGGAACGGTGATCATGAAATTGTCACTGTTAGAGCGCATCAATTCGCCAGATGATTTGAAAAAACTTTCTATGCAGGAAGTTACCCAGCTTTGCACAGAGATTCGGAGTTTTTTGCTGGAGAACATCTCTAAAACAGGTGGGCATCTGGCTTCAAACCTGGGTGTGGTGGAACTCACTGTTGCACTGCATCGGGTACTAAAAACACCGGTGGACAAAATCGTGTTTGATGTGGGCCACCAGTGTTATACGCATAAAATTCTGACTGGACGGCGCGATGAATTTGCAAAGCTGCGTCAGATGGATGGAATCTCGGGCTTTCCAAACCCGAACGAAAGCGAGCATGATGCATTTATTGCTGGACATGGCAATACGGCATTGTCTCTGGCCATTGGTATGGCTTGGGCTAAAAAGCTGAAAAACGAACCTGGAATCATTGTAGCTCTGATCGGTGATGGCGCATTTACCGGCGGAATGGTCTATGAGGGAATGAACAACATTGAAGAATTGGATAATCTGGTTGTGGTTTTAAATGATAACAAGATGTCTATTTCAAAGAATGTTGGAGCGTTGGCACGCTATTTGACCCATCTGCGCACAGCGACTGCATATTTTGATGCAAAGGATAATGTCCGCTCTCTTTTGGATGGACTTCCGCTGGTAGGAAAACCGCTGAAAAAGGTGATCACGGACAGCAAGACACTGCTCCGACGGGCTTTATATCACTCGACGATTTTTGAAGATATGGGATTCCAATACGTTGGGCCTGTGGATGGCCACAATGTTGAGGAGTTGGAGCATACCTTGAATGGCATTACGCAGAGACCTGGTCCACATTTCCTTCATGTTGTGACGCAAAAAGGAAAAGGTTATCGTCCGGCGGAGATAAATCCAGGAAACTATCATGGGGTATCTGCATTTGACCCTGATTCGATTCCGGACCCGGAAATCTCACCAAAAGAGTCGTTTTCTACAGTCTTTGGCAAGGCTTTGGACAAGGAGGGGTATGATAACCACTCTCTTTGCGCAATTACAGCCGCTATGAAATATGGAACTGGTTTGCAGTTTTTTGCACAAGACCATCCAGAACGGTTTTTTGATGTAGGAATGGCCGAGCAGCACGCAGTAACCTTTGCTGCGGGATTGGCAAGCCAGGGAATGTTGCCGGTCGTTGGGATCTATTCAACTTTTTTGCAGAGAAGCTATGACCAGATCATCCATGATGTTAATCTGTTAAAGGAGAACGTGTTGTTTGCAATCGACCGTGCAGGGTTTGTTCCGGGAGATGGCGAAACGCATCAGGGAATATATGATGTGGCGTTTCTCAGCCAGATGAATATTCCTATTTATGCTCCATCCAACTATGCAGAGCTGCGTTATTGGCTTCATGAACTCTTGAACACAGAGAATACCGGGCCGCGTGCGCTCCGTTATCCCCGTGGTGGAGAGTGTGAGCTTTTGGCGGAGTATGGATGCAGCGGAAACGAATATGATTATCTGTGCCAGAATGACACTGCGAAAGTTGTAATGATCAGTTTTGCAGATGAGTTGAAAGAGGTTCTAGACGCCGCGAACAAAATGAACGCAACACCGCACAAATGTGATGTAGTGAAGCTTGTAAAGGTATTTCCCTTTACAGATGATTTCGTCGATAATATGATGAAATATGAAATTGTGTTGTTTGCAGAGGAAGGCATAAAAACCGGCGGTTTAGGAGAGCAGTTACAGTGTTCTTTGCAGCAGCGTGGATGGCAGGGGATTTTTTTGAATCATGCTGTTAATGAATCACGGCTTCCTCATGCGACCGTTACACAAATTCGTGAAGTGACAGCGTTGGATTCGTTACAGTTGGAGCAGAGCATTTTACAAGCTCTTGTGAAAGGAGAAAACAAATCGTGAAAATTCGGTTGGATCAATATCTGGTCCAGAACGGTCTGGTTCAGAGTAGAGAACGCGCAAAGGCGTTGATCATGTCAGGTATCGTTTTTGTCAACGAGCAAAAAGTTGACAAGGCAGGTGAAATGATCAAGGAAGATGCAAAGGTCGAGGTCCGGGGACATGATATTGGCTACGTTAGCCGTGGTGGATTGAAGCTGGAAAAGGCTATGAAGTGTTTTCCGTTGACTCCTAATGGAAAAGTTTGCATGGATATTGGCGCATCGACCGGTGGCTTTACTGACTGTATGTTGCAGAATGGTGCAGTAAAGGTCTATGCAGTGGATGTGGGTTACGGTCAGCTGGCATGGAGCCTGCGGACAGATGAACGTGTGATCAATATGGAACGGACAAATATCCGCAATGTTACACTGGAGAATCTGGATGAGCCAGTGGAATTCTTCAGTGTTGATGTTTCGTTTATCTCTCTTCATCATATTTTCCCGGTTGCCCAGCAGATCACTACACCGGATGCAATGGGTGTTTGTCTTGTTAAGCCTCAGTTTGAAGCGGGGCGTGAGAAGGTTGGCAAGAATGGTGTTGTGCGAGATCCAGCAATACATTGCGAAGTGTTGCATAATGCAATGGGATATGCTGCAGCAAACGGTTTTGTGATAAAAGGTCTGGACTTTAGTCCGGTCAAAGGTCCGGAAGGAAACATTGAGTACTTGATGTTTGTGCAAAAGAGCAATGAGCCTGCCGTACTGGATGATGAGGCGGTTGCTCAGGTCGTAGAGGCGAGTCATAGCACACTGGACCGCTGAGGCGTAATAGCACATAGTAAGACGAGAAGGGAGCTCGTTTGTATGACGATCTATATTTCTCCAAACCCGGGCAAATCTTCGGCCAGTCAAATCGCTTTGCGTGCGGCTCAGATCTTACTGACACAGGGAGCCTCTGTCGTAATGAGTACTCTCTTTCGGGAAAGCTGCAGTACGATGGGGGTCGTCTATCTTCCACCGGAGGAATGTCTTGAACGTGCAGACGTGATTTTAACTATCGGCGGAGATGGAACGATCCTGCATGAAGCGGCGCTTTCGCTTTTGTATTCTAAGCCTATTTTGGGAATCAATCTTGGTCGATGCGGCTTTTTGGCTACTTGCGAAGTGGACGAGATGGAGGTCAAGCTTGCGGCTGTTGCTCATGGAGAATATCAGCTTGATCATAGGACCCTTTTGTATGCTCGGATTTTGGGGAATGATGGTTGGGAAGGCCATGCTCTGAACGATATTGTGATCACAAAAGGACGACTGCAGCAGGCGATCGATTTCAGCGTTTACTGCGATGATATTATGGTGGAACACTATCGGGGTGATGGTGTGATCGTTGCAACGCCTACAGGCTCTACTGCATATTCGTTGGCTGCAGGCGGGCCGATCCTTGACTCGCAAACAAAAGGCATTGTTGTGACACCGCTTTGTCCGCATAGTCTGGCAAGCCCGGCTATCGTTTTTGCACAGGAGCGTAAATTGCATATCTGCGTGGGTCAGGTTGCGGAAAATGAGGTGTTTATCAGCTGTGATGGCGGAGAGGGTTATCCGTTGCAGGCAGGTGCTACCGCCGAGATCCGCTTGTCCGATCGAATCGTAAAACTTATCACATTTGGGCGGACCGATCAGTTTCAGGCAATCGACCAGAAGCTGCGCCGCAGACGATAAAAGGAGAAACAACTATGGGACGAAATCGAAAAGAAGACGTTCGAAGCAAAACAGAGCGTCAGCAGACGATTTTGCGGCTCGTGCAGGAGCATCCGATCAGTCGTCAGGAAGTTTTGCTGGAGCATTTGCGTGCAGAAGGTTTTGAGGTGACCCAAGCAACGATCTCTCGCGATATCCGGGAGCTATGTTTGGTAAAAGCAGCCACTGCAGATGGATACCGCTATGTGTCCAGCCGGAACGAAAGTTATAATCCAAAAACGCAAAGCCGATTTGAGACGATTTTTCATGAGTCTGTGCTGAGTGTAGATTATGCTGGCCATGTGGTATTGGTGAAATGCTACTCTGGTATGGCAAATGCCGCCTGCGAAGTGTTTGATGCATTGCAGTGGAAAAATGTTGTAGGAACACTCTCTGGTGATGATACATTCTTGATGGTGGCACGGTCGGAGCGTGATGCAAAGACGATTTGCTCCGAGTTGGCACGTTATATTGGGCAAAAATAAGTAAGTGAGGTCACACACCATGTTAAACAGCCTGCAAATTGAAAATGTTGCTGTCATCCAAAAGGCCGAAGTGCATTTCAAAACGGGGCTTAACGTTTTGACTGGTGAAACTGGTGCGGGTAAATCGATCCTGATCGATTCTATCAATGCGATCCTGGGCAATCGTACATCCAAGGATCTGGTCCGTACCGGTGCAGCAAAAGCAGTGATCCGTGCATCGTTCGATCGGGTCCCTTTGGCCGTGCAGGATCGTCTGGAGCAGGCTGGATATGAACGGTCGGATGAACTGTTGCTTAGCCGCGAGATTACAGCAGAAGGAAAATCCAGCTGCCGGATCAATGGCATGCCATCGACTGCTGCAGTTTTGAGAGAGCTTTGTGGTGGGCTGATCAATATCAATGGTCAGCATGACTCGGTCGGGCTGCTGAACCCGGCCCATCATCTTGGAATTTTGGACGACTATGCACAGAACGGTGAAGTCTATCGGGAGTATTATGACCGCTATAAAGAACTCGTTAAAGTTAAGCGAGAACTGGATGCAATGATCACCGATGAAGCAGAAAAGCAGCGAAAAGTTGATCTTTTGAGCTATCAAGTGCAGGAGATTGAATCTGCAGATCTTTCAGTGGGCGAGGAACAGACACTGGAAGCAAGGCGAAAGGTGCTTTCCAATGCTTCGACGATTCGAGATGATATTGCGCAAAGTTATGCGTTGTTGTCTGGGGATGATGAAACAGCTGGAGCGGTCGATTTGATGCGTCAAATTTCCAATACAGTGGACTCAGCTGCGCAAATGGACGAGGGACTGTCTTCTGTTGCGGGACAGCTGCTGGATCTTTACTATTCTGCGAAGGAGATTGCAGCAGATCTGGTCAATCGTTTGGATTCTTATGAGACAAACGATGAAGAACTTGATGAGATCGAACAGCGATTGGATCTGATTTACAATCTCAAACGAAAATACGGCGACACATTGGAAGCTGTGATTTTATTTGGACAAAACGCAAAAGAAGAACTGGATAGGATCCAGTTTTCTCAGGAACGGCATGATTATCTGCATGCAGAAAAACTTCGGTTATACAGTCTTGCGCGTGAAAAAGCAGAGACCCTGACCCAAACACGGATAAAGGCTTTTAGCGAGTTGAATGAGCGAATCTCCGATACGTTGGATTTCTTGAATATGCCTGGAGTCCGCATGACACTGCAGCACGTTCGTGGGCCTCTCTCCAGCCATGGGCAAGATAATGTGGAATTCTATATTTCTACCAATCCTGGCGAGGCACCAAAGCCGTTGGCGAAAATCGCATCGGGCGGTGAATTGAGCCGTATTACACTGGCGATCAAGAATGCAATGGCAGAAAAAGATGCGGTGCCCACGGTCATCTACGACGAGATCGACAGCGGTGTTTCCGGAAAGGCAGCAAGCCGTATCGGCGAAGTTCTGCGCCAGAGTGCCAAGGGACACCAAATCCTCTGCATCACTCACACTGCGCAGATCGCAGCGATGGCGGACTGCCATCTGCTGATCCAGAAAAACGTTGCAAATGATCGGACTTATACCGAGATCCACCCGTTGGATGAAAAGGGAAGAGTGGACGCATTGGCTCGTTTGATATCAGGTGACCATGTAACGGAATTGGCACTTGCAAATGCACAGGAAATGCTGGGTATAGCAGGAAAATGATAATTTATCATGGTGTTTTTCGCAACGAGGTCTCTTGATAGTTTCAGCTTGACAAGCGGGTTTTGTTGTGATAAAGTAGTATGCATGAAAGGCGTTGATGGGAACCGAGTACCTTGATGCGCTCTGCCCAGAGAGGCTCCGGTTGGTGAAAGGAGCGTGCAGAGCAACAGGGGAAATACCTCCCTGAGCTGCAGGCTGAACGATTACAGTAGGCTGTGCCGCGTGCGAGCGTTACAAACGTGGGAGTGTTGCTCTACTCTGGGGTATGCACTCGTGAGGCTACATTTGTGAAGATGTGGCAAACAGAGGTGGTACCGCGAGTTTTTATCGCCCTCTGCCAAATTTATGTTTGGCAGAGGGCGTTTTGTTTCCTCTGCCCAATAAACAGGAGGATATTCCAATGACTTTGTATGAAGAACTGCAGGCGCGTGGTCTGGTTGCCCAGATTACAGATGAAGAGATCATTGATTTGATCAACAACGGTAAAGCAACCTTTTATATTGGCTTTGACTGCACTGCTGATAGCCTGACTGCCGGCCATTTTATGGCGCTAACCTTGATGAAGCGTCTGCAGATGGCTGGTAATAAGCCTATTGCATTGATCGGTGGCGGCACCACTATGATCGGTGACCCCTCTGGCCGTACCGATATGCGTAAGATGCTGACCAAAGAGGATATCGCACACAACGCAGCCTGCTTTAAAAAGCAGATGGAGAGCTTCATCGACTTCTCCGAAGGTAAAGCACTGATGGTCAACAATGCTGATTGGCTGCTGAACCTGAACTATGTTGAGCTGCTGCGTGAGGTAGGCGCTTGCTTCTCGGTCAATAACATGCTTCGTGCTGAATGTTACAAGCAGCGTATGGAGAAGGGGCTGTCCTTCCTCGAGTTCAACTACATGATCATGCAGAGCTACGACTTCTACTACATGTTCCAGCATTATGGCTGCAATATGCAGTTCGGCGGCGATGATCAGTGGAGCAATATGCTGGGCGGTACAGAGCTGATCCGCCGCAAGCTTGGCAAGGATGCTTATGCAATGACGATCACCTTGCTGACTGACTCCCAGGGCAAGAAGATGGGTAAGACGGCTGGTAATGCTGTTTGGCTGGATCCGAATAAGACCAGTCCCTTTGATTTCTATCAGTACTGGCGTAACGTAGGCGATGCTGACGTGATGAAATGCATCCGGATGCTCACCTTCCTGCCGCTGGAACAGATCGATGAGATGAGCACCTGGAAGGATCAGCGCCTGAACGAGGCAAAAGAGATCCTTGCTT
>CAYXQN010000050.1:0-12464 GCA_964466825.1 uncultured Faecalibacterium sp.
AATGTTCTCAGCCACCCTTGCAGAACTGTATTATGCAGCGCTGCGCTTTTTCCGGTGAGAGAATGATTGAAAGCAATGAATGTCTGTCAGGTGTGATTTGCTGGTTGCATTGGCGGACAAAATAAATTTTCGGAACAACAAAAAGACGGCTGCACAGCAGCCGTCTTTTTGTTTGTTGATTTGCGTTTTAACCCAACAGTGCCAGCACACCGGCTTTGGGGCGCACGCCCACGGCCTTTTGGGTCAGCTGGCCGTTTTCAAATACCAGCAGCGCGGGAATGCTCATGATCTCGAACTGACGAGCCAGCTCCGGCTGCTCATCTACATTGACCTTGCCGACTTTTACATCGGTACGTTCCTGAGCGACCTCGTCTACGATGGGCGAGAGCATCCGGCAGGGACCGCACCAGCTGGCCCAGAAGTCCAACAGGACGGGCTGCGTACTGTGCAAAACTTCGGTCTCGAAATTATCCTTTGTGATGTTGATAACTGTCATATTGGACCTCCTAATAAGTGAGAATGGTTCTTATGTTTGTAGTATACCACGGTTATCTTGCTTTTTCCACACAAAAGGATAAAAAAGTTGAAAAAAGCCCGGAGCAGGAAGAAAGAGACTGCTCCGGGCGGGGAGAAACGCTATTTTAAGGTGAAATGTCCGGCATCAAATGACCTGCAGTGAATTTTTGCCTGCAACATAACCATAATACATTGCCATAGAGTGGCTGACGCCCTTCAGGCCGATGGGATACTCGGTGGCGTAGTCTTCAAAATAGCAGGCACCGCCGGATACCTGCCTGATGACCCTGCGGGATGATCCAAGGCCGGAGATCGCCGTGCTGCGCAAGGTGGTCACACAGGTCTATCAGGAGTTTGGATATTTATAAAAAACAATGCCTTCCTTCGGCGCAACAAAAAAGGAACCGCTGCGCAAAACGATGCGCAGCGGTTCCTTTTACTTTATGATTTTAGTCAGTCGGCCAGCATTTCTTTTGCAGTGGAAACGATCGTGTCAGCGTCCAGACCATACATCTTCAGCAGATCCCAGGCGGGGCCGGAGCAGCCGAACTTGTCCTTCACACCAACACGGCGCACGGGAGTGGGGCACTTTTCGGACAGGACGGCGCAGACTGCTTCGCCCAGGCCGCCGATGACGCTGTGCTCCTCAGCGGTAATGACCTTGCCGCACTCCTTGGCAGCCTGGATGACGATATCTTCATCCAGAGGTTTGATGGTATGGATATTGATGACACGGGCATGGATGCCTTCTGCAGCCAGCTGCTCCGCAGCCATACGGGCTTCGTTGACCATCAGACCGGTGGCAATGATGGCAATGTCGTTGCCCTCTGTGAGCTGCTCGCCCTTGCCGATCTCGAAGTGATAGTTGTCCGGATCGTGGAATACAGGCACAGCCAGACGGCCAAAGCGCAGATAGACAGGGCCATCCATTTCGTAGGCGGCACGCACAGCGGCGCAGGCCTCGATATCATCCGCAGGGCTGATGACGGTCATGCCGGGGATGCTGCGCATCAGGGCAAAGTCCTCGCAGCACTGGTGAGAAGCACCGTCCTCACCGACGGAAATGCCGCCGTGGGTGGCACCGATCTTGACGTTCAGGTGGGGGTAGCCGATGGAGTTGCGTACCTGCTCAAAAGCACGGCCGGCAGCAAACATGGCAAAGCTGGAAACAAAGGGGACATAACCCATGGTGGACAGGCCGGCGGCCACAGCCATCATGTTGCCCTCGGCAATGCCGCAGTCGAAATGACGGTCGGGGAATGCCTTGCGGAATACACCGGTCTTGGTAGCGGCAGCAAGGTCTGCGTCCAGGACCACCAGGTCATCGTGTCCCTCGGCAGCCAGAGCCTTCAGGGTGTTGCCGTAGCTGTCACGGGTAGCGATTTTTTTTACATCTGCCATCTTACTTGTCCTCCTGTTCCAGTGCGGCATAGGCTGCATTCAGCTCGTCCATGGCGATCTGGTATTCCTCATCGTTGGGGCCTTTGCCGTGCCAGTCTACAGCGTTTTCCATAAAGGAAACGCCCTTGCCCTTGACAGTGTCCATGATGATGCAGGTGGGCTTTTCGGTTTCAGCGTGGAAAGCGTGCATGGCGGCCTCGATCTGGTCAAAGTCGTGGCCATTGATGGTGACAACATTAAAGTTGAAGGAATGCAGTTTTTCTTCCAGCGGGGCACTGTTCATGACCGTTTCCGTGGTGCCGTCGATCTGCAGATGGTTGCGGTCCAGAATGACACACAGATTGCTCAGGCCGTAGTGTGCAGCCAGCATAAAGGCTTCCCAGCACTGGCCTTCTTCCACTTCGCCGTCACCCAGGATGGAGAATACGTTAATAGCTTTGCCAGCGTGCTTGGCGCCCAGCGCCATGCCGCAGGCGGCAGACACGCCCTGGCCCAGGCTGCCGGTGGACATATCCACGCCGGGGACCGTATTCATGTTGGGGTGACCCTGCAGATAACTGCCGATCCTGCGCAGAGTTTTGAGGTCTTCCACCGGGAAGAAACCGCGCTCGGCCAAAGCTGCATACAGGGCAGGGGCCGCATGGCCCTTAGAGAGCACCAGACGGTCACGGTCTGCCTTTTTGGGGTCGGACGGATCGACATTCATCTCTACAAAATAGAGATAGCTCAGGATCTCTGCGATATCCAGACTACCGCCCGGATGGCCGCACTTTGCGCTGTGCGTGCCCTCGATCACGCCCATGCGGATGTGACAGGCGTGTTTTGCCAGGGTGAGTTTTTCTGCATTTGTCATGATGGTCCTCCCGTATGAACCTCAGAATTTGCAAGCGGAAAAAAGTATTACCCGCACCGGGAACAGCTGCGCTGACCGGTGCGCATTGCTTTTCAAGTTTATATTAGCTATTCTGCCTCAAAAGGTCAAGCGTCTGGCAGTAAAATGTACACAGGCGGGGGAATATTTGCTGGAAAGCCTCTTCTTTTTGGGCAATTTGCAAGAGGGGCGGCGGCGCTTGACAGCGAAGTGCGGATTTGCTATAATTTTGACAAAATCTGACACGAAGTCAGAGCCGCAGGCTGCAGCCTGTTTCAAACGCATTTTGTTGAAGATACAGACGCCACGAAGGGGTCTGCCTTTGGTTTGGAAGCCAAAGACAGGCGCCTTTTTATTTTTGAGGGAGGAACTGTTTGTGAAAAATAAACTGGGCTCGTCTGCATACCGGCTGGTATTGGCAGCGTTGTTTCTGGCAATGGCTTTTGTGCTGCCGGTCATTACGGGAACAGTGCCGCAGGTCGGCAATATGCTTTGCCCGATGCATATTCCGGTGCTGCTGTGCGGGTTTGTACTGGGTGCGCCATGGGGGGCTGCAGTAGGGGCGATGGCTCCGCTGCTGCGTTCGGTGCTGTTTGGGATGCCGCCGCTTTTTCCCATTGGGTTAGGGATGGTCTTTGAGCTGGCTGCCTATGGGGCGGTGGCAGGTGCGCTGTGGCGTAAAGTGGAACATCGGCTGTCCGCAATGTATGCGGTGCTGCTGAGTGCGATGGTCAGTGGTCGGCTGGTTTGGGGTGCAGCACGGCTTGTGCTGGCAGGATTGGCTGGAACAGATTTTCCGCTGAGTGTTTTTTTGTCCGGTGCTGTTTTTACAGCGCTGCCGGGTATTGCAGTGCAGCTGGTGCTGATCCCACTGATTTTGACAGCCCTGCAAAAGGCAAAGATGATCACGTGAGCTGCGCTTATTTTTTCTGTGAAAAAGGGTTGACATTTTGTGCGGAACAGAGTAAGATACCCCATGCTTGCACGGAGGCAAGTCATTCAGAGGAAATGACGAGCCGGATAAGGCAACGGGCTGAGATGCCCGGTCTTATCCGGCTCTTTTTGCGTTTTTGGGGCAGTCATGATGGTGCGGTATACCAAAGAACTTTCTGCAGAGAACTGCTGAGAAAAATGGAAAGAGCCGGACTCCTGCAGGAGCCCGGCTCTTTTCTATAAGCAGCAAGATGGGAGGCGGAGATCACTTTTTCAAAAACTCAGGCAGGCTCTTGCCTTCCTTGAGCCACTGATGGTACTCGGCTGTTGCGGCAAACTCGACGTCGCCGGCAGAGTTCAGAGCAGTTTCGACCGAATCCTGTACGACACCGATGATGAAGCCGACACCGACCATCTGCATTGCGATGTCATTGGAAATGCCGAACAGAGAGCAGGCCATGGGGATCAGCAGCAGAGAACCGCCGGCTACGCCGGAAGCGCCGCAGGCGCCCAGAGCAGACATGACAGACAGTACAAACGCTGCAGGCAGAGAGACCTGAATGCCCAGCGTATTGGCAGCGGCAAGGGTCATGATGGTGATGGTGATCGCAGCACCATCCATGTTGATGGTGGCGCCCAGCGGGATGGAAACGGAATACATATCCTTGTCCAGACCCAGCTTTTCACACAGAGACATATTGACCGGAATATTTGCGGCAGAGCTGCGGGTGAAGAAGGCGGTCACGCCGGACTCCTTCAGGCAGCGGAATACCAGGGGGTACGGGTTGCAGTGCAGATAAAGAAAGATGATGAACGGATTGATGACCAGAGCCATAAACAGCATGGTGCCGACCAGAAGCGCCAGCAGCTTGCCGTACTGAGTAAAAATGGCCAGACCGTTGCCTACCACGTTGGTGTACACAAGGCCCATGATGCCAAACGGAGCCAGATTGATGATCCAGCGCACGATCTGAGAAACAGCGTCGGCAGTGTTGGCCATAAAGGTCTTTGTGGTTTCAGAACCGATGTTCTTCATGGCGATGCCGAACATACAAGCCCAGAACAGGATGCCGATGTAGTTGCCGTTCATAATAGAGCTGATGGGGTTTGCCACAAAGTTGTTCATCAGGGTGCCCATCACTTCGCCCAGACCCTGGGGGATCACATCCGACTGAGCCGCGTCTGCCAGAACGACGGTCTGCGGAAACAGGAAACTGGTGATAACAGCAAGGCCTGCAGCAAGGAAGGTGGTAAGCATATACAGCCAGATCACAGTGCCGAAGCGGCGGTCCAGCTTGGAGGTGCCCTGTGCAAGCGCACTGGCTACGATGACAAATACCAGGACCGGAGCAATGCCTTTCAGTGCACCGACGAAGAGGTTGCCCAGCTCGCCGACCCAGCCTGCGCCGGGGACTGCCAGTGCAAGGATCACGCCGGCGATCATACCGACCAGAATACGGAGGATCAGGCTGAATTGGTTGTACTTTTTGACAACCGCGTTCAAGGTTTTCATAGATAAACACTCCTCTATACTGTACGTCTGCGACGTACATATTTTTTGCTGTTCCTTTGCCGTGAACAGTTGCTATTATAGCACCGGCGGCGATAATGTCAATGTTTTGAGGCTTTTTGTGTGAAAATTCAATTTCTAAACTGTGAACGTGCAAGTTTTTCATCTTTGGAATTGTTCTTGATACAAGTACGGTTCTTTGGTTCTGAACGTGATGTTGGCAAAAAAATACCCCGGGCTTTGTAGCATTGCAATGCTACAAAGCCCGGGGGTCAGATCAATCCTGTGCGACGGTAGGGGAAAGCTTTTGATAGGCGATACGGGGCGAGCCATCTTCTACATGGATGATGCCGCAACGGGTAAAGCCCTTCTTTTCCAAGATATGCTGCATGGTCTTGTTGTCTGCGTGGGTGTCCACGCGCAGACTTTCGCACCGCTCAGAGCACCAGTCCAGCACATCCGAGGCAACGCCCTTGCGGGTGCCGGCTGAAGCAATGCGGTGCAAGGTGCCATAAGGCAGTTTATCATCCAGCCATGCACCATCCTCGATCACAGCATAAGTGGGATCACTGCCCAAAAAGAAATAAAATACGGCTTCCAGATGGCCGTTGACGACATAGACGAACAAGCGGTTTGTGTCGATGTCATCTTCTAAAAGTGACTGCGGGGGATAACTGTTGCCCCACTGGGTCGGGTTGCCCGCTTCCCTCATTGCCGCACGGGCACGGGCATAGATCTGCATGATCTGTGCAAGATCAGCTCTAACTGCTCCACGAAACATCCTGTATCATCCTCTTTCTTAGAGGGCTGTGCTTACCCCGGCGCAGCCCCAGAATGGAAATATTATACTACATTTTGACGGGAAATTCCAGCGATTCTCTCTCGAAAACCTTCAAATTGCAAAAAAGCAGGACGATGCGCATTTTTTGCACATCGTCCTGTGAAAATTGACCGCTCAGGCACTGGTGCGGGTGCTGCGGTTGAGCCGATACTCCCGGGGGCTTACGCCGTAGCGCTCGTGGAATAAACGATAGAAATAACTGGTGTTTTCGTAACCGACCAGCGCAATGATCTGTTGAATGTTCATATCACTGCGGCGCAGCAGGCGCGCGGCCATTTCGATACGATGCTTTTGCAGCAGTTCTTTATAGGTGCGGCCGGTCTGGGCACGAACACATTCGCTGACATAAGCAAGAGAGACACCGTAGGTACGGGCAACGTTGGAAAGGCTGGCTTCCCGATAATTTTGTGTGATCTCCTGTAATGCGGCCTGGACAAGAGCTTCCCGGTCAACACTTCCCAGGCGCTCTTCCGGCTGGAATTTATCCGAACGTGACATCTGAATATCCTCCGTAATGGTGCGGCAGGCGGGGACGGGGGAGGTCGGACGTCTGCCGCGCGATGATCACAGGTCTTTAAGACCTTACACCCTGTATACGGATGCACGGGGATAAAAATTGCACTATCATAAAATTTTTCAAAATCAAAAAATGCCCCGGCACATGCCGGGGCATAGGATGCAGCTGAATCAGCCAAAACGTCCCATGATATAGTTTTCGGTACGCTTGTCCTTGGGGGAGTTGAAAATATCGGCAGTTTTATCCACCTCGACCAGTTCACCCAGCAGGAAAAATGCGGTGCGGTCGCTGATACGAGCAGCCTGCTGCATATTGTGGGTCACGATAACAACGGTGTAATCCTTTTTCAACTCGCTCATCAATTCTTCGATCTTGAGCGTCGAACCGGGGTCCAGTGCACTGGTGGGCTCGTCCATCAGAAGAACTTCCGGCTGGACTGCCAAAGCACGGGCGATGCAAAGGCGCTGCTGCTGGCCGCCGGACAGGCCCAGGGCACTCTTTTTCAGCCGGTCCTTTACTTCATCCCACAGAGCTGCACCGCGCAGCGAGCGTTCCACCAGCTCATCCAGCTCGGCCTTGTTGTGCACACCATGGAGCTTTGGGCCGTAAGTGATGTTGTCGTAGATGCTCATGGGAAAGGGGTTTGCCTTTTGGAACACCATGCCGACCCGGCGGCGCAGGCTAGTCAGTTCCATTTCTGGCGCAAAGATGTCCTCGCCACAAAGGGTCACACTGCCCTCGATACGCACATTCTGCACAAGGTCATTCATCCGGTTCAGGGTCTTCAAAAAAGTAGACTTTCCACAGCCGGAGGGGCCGATCAGAGCGGTGATCTCATGCTCCGGGATATCCAGAGAGATATTTTTCAGAGCCTGAAAAGAGCCGTACCACAGGTTCAGATCTTTTGCGCAAAGGATCGGCGGAGTCGTTATTGTCATATCGAATCGTCCTTATTGTTTTTGTTTGAGTTTTGTTTTAGCAAGTCGTGCGGCGAGGTTGATGCAAAGGGTCAGCACCAGCAGTACCACTGCGATGCCCCATGCGGAGTTAAAGTCGCCGTCCTCAAAGGCGCGCAGGTATAGCAGAACGGAAAGCGTTGCACCATTGGAGGTATAAGCGTCCATCAGGCTTTTGGCAACGACCTCGGCGGCACCGGCGGTAAAGAGCAATGCGGCACTTTCGCCTACGATGCGGCCAACTGCAAGGATGCAGCCGGTCACGATGCCGTCAATGCTGCAGGGCAGCACGATGGTGTACAGAACATGCCACTTGCCAGCCCCCAGACCGATCGCACCTTCCCGGTAACCCAGCGGCACTGTTTTCAGGGATTCCTGAGTAGTGCGGATGATGGTGGGCAGGTTCATGACCACCAGAGTAAAGGAACCGGCCATGAGGCAGGTCTGCAGCCCGAGTTTCTGTACAAAAATCAGCATACCGACCAGACCATACAGGATGCTGGGGATGCCGGCCAGAGTTTCGTTGGTAAACTCGATCAGCGAGATCAGGCGTTTGTTTGTTGCGTATTCGTTCAGATAGACCGCTGCGCCGACACCCAGCGGGAGCACGATGGCGAGGGTCAGCAGGATGACATACAGAGTGTTGAGGATCGCAGGAAGGATACCGTTGGTACCTTTGAGCACACTGGCGGTCGTGGTGAGAAAGTTCCAGCTCAAATGCGGAAGCCCGCGCCACAACACCATTGCGATGATCCCGGCTACCAACACGATGACCAGCCCGGCTGCTGCCCAGACAGAGGCGGTGAGAAGCCGGTTCCAGCCAAGGCGGCTGCCGCAAAGATCGCGATCAGCTTTCATGGCGGGAGCCTCCTTTCAGGAATACATTCAGAATAAGGTCGATGACCATGATAAAGGCAAACAGAACCAGAGCAATGCTGAACAGCGCCTGACGCTGCAGGCCGCTGGCGTAGCTCATTTCCTTTGCCACTGCTGTGGTCAGGAAGGTGACGCTGGTAAAAAGGCTCTCGGGCATATTGGGGCTGTTGCCAGCCACCATCATGACAGCCATTGCCTCACCCAGCGCTCTGCCGATGCCCAGAACGATACCGGTCACGATACCGCTTTTGGCTGCAGGGATGCTGATCTTGAACCAGGTCTCAGTGTCAGTGGCACCAAGCGCAAGGCTGCCCTGCTCGTATTCTGCAGGAACGGCTTCCAGCGCAGTGACAGAGACGGAAACGATGCTGGGCAGGATCATAATAGAGAGGACGATGATTGCTGCCAGCAGGCAGGCACCAGAGGCCTTGCCAAAAAGCTCTGCAACGGCAGGCACCAGGATCTGCATACCCAGCAGGCCAAAGACGACGCTCGGGATGCCGGACAGAAGCTCGATCGCTTCCATTACGACACTGCGCACACGGGCGGGTGCAGCCTTGGCCAGAAATACAGCCGTCAGAAGGCCCAGCGGAACACCCAGTGCCGAGGCACCCAGGGTGGCGTAAATGCTGGAGAGCAAAAACGGAAGGATGCCGAACTTGGGGTCGGCTGCAGTGGAAGCCCACTGAGTGCCAAACAAAAAGTCGATCAGTCCGATCTCGCGGATCGCGGGCAGTCCGGAGGCGATCAGGTAGACCGAGATCAGCACCACGCAGGCAACTGCGATCATGCCGCAGATAAAGAAGAGCAGATGCATGGCCTTTTCAGCACTTTTGGAAGCCTGGCGGACAAGCTTTTTGCCAAGGCCGAGCTTGGGCTTGACATCAGTGTTGGAGACGGACTTCCACGCTGAGCCGGTTTTGAGGAATATCGGACGTCTTACGTTTTCCATGAGAACCTCTTGTTTATGCGGTTGTTCAGCCCTCGGTCACCGGCACAGCACCGGCTACACGGATAAGGTCGGCAGCGGCTGCGCTGGTGGCAAACTCCATAAAGGCCTGTGCCTGTGCGGACAGGGCGGTAGACTTGTTGGTGACGAACACGAAGGGACGCTGGATGGCATAGCTGCCGTCCTTGACAGTCTCCTCGCTGCAGGGCACGTTCTCTACGGTGATCATCTTCACGGTGTCACCAACAGCGGACAGAGAAGCATAGCCGATGGCCAGTTTGTTGGCTGCCACTGCGCTGATGACAGCGCCGGTAGCGGTCAGCTCCTGTGCGTACTTGCAGGCATCGTCTACACCAACGATGCTCTCAAAGCCATCGCGGGTGCCGGAGCCGGCCTCACGGCCGATCAGGACGATCTCGCCGTCCTCGCCGCCGACTTCGCTCCAGTTGGTGATCTCACCGGTGAACATCTTTGCAAGCTGTTCAACCGTAAGGTCGGCTACAGTGTTTTCGGTATTGACTACGATAGCAATGCCGTCCAGAGCAACAATGGTGCCCTCCACAGTGTCCTTTTCGGTGTCCTTCAATGCACGGGAGGACAGGCCGATGTCCAGGCTCTTTTCGCTGGCACCGGTGATGCCGGCGCCGGAACCGGTGGGGTCATAGCTGACCGTCACGCCCGGCTCGACCTCGGCAAAGCCTTCGGTCAGGGCTGCGATGACATTCTTCATGGAAGTGGAACCGCCGGTGGCAACCTTGCCGGACAGTGCTGCGGTAGAGTTGGCTGCCGAAGCAGAAGAATTTACAGAAGCGGTGTTGGAACCGCAAGCGGTCAGGGTCAGGGCGGCAGCGCCGCAAACAGTCAGGAAGGAACGACGAGTGATCTTTTTCATAAGACTTTCCCTTTCTTATTTACAATACATCCGGATACCGTCCGGTCTCATTTTTTTTTCTAATCGGAACAACTTTATTGTAGCGTTTTGCAAGGGCTGATTCGACCATATTCGGGGAAGATTTTCGTAAAAAATCAGCTCCTGTTTTTTTCGAGATGCAAAGGTTTCGTAAAAAATGTAAAGAAAAGGAAATGTGCTGGGTTCGTCCTTGCCTGTGCTGTGCCGAAAAAAATCCCCCGCTGTGTACCGTGTACACAGCGGGGGATAGCCTCAGTTTATTTGTAGATTTTTTCAGTTCCGTCCGGGCGGTAGAACTGGATATGCTTTTTCCAGTCCGGGATGGAGCGGCGGAAACAATCAGCCAGTGCATCCACTACTTTTTCCGCAGGCTGAGCAGCTTCCGGTTTGCAGGGGATACTCAGCACGCGGAACCATGAGGAGCCGAAAAAGTGCTCGGTCCAGCCGGTATCCTCGGCGCCGCAGCGGGCATAGAAGCCCAACCGGCGGACCGCCATTGCTTCGTCCTCGGCCTTTTCCGGACACTCAGACTCGATGAGGATGGCACTTGCATCCTGCTCATACTGCGGCAGCTGCGCCAGCAGCTTTGCGCCCAGGCCTCCGGCGCGGTAGGCGGGCACCACCGCAAAATAATCCAGAGCACTTGCTGCGCACCCCTGCGGGCGAACCATCAGCAGGTAGGCTGCCAGTGTTTCGCCGTCATACACGCCCCATGTGTGGGCGCTGCCCTCAGCCTCGCTGGCAAGGATCATGCTCAGCGGTTTCAGCTCCCCGGCGGGAAAATCGCGGCGCATCTCATCCAGATACACACGCGTCAGCTCGTCGGCGGACAAAAGCCGCCAAGTATAGTTTGTCATACGATGCGGGTTCCTTTCTGGATGACAGCCTTGATGTTCAGATCCTTGTCTGCAAGGATCACATTGCCGTAACGGCCAGCAGTCAGGCTGCCATAGTCATTGTCGATGCCAATGCTCTTGGCGGGGTTCTCGCTGGCGGCGCGGACAGCGCTCTCCAGCGGCACACCCATTTCCAGCACGGCGCGCTTCATGCAGTCGTACAGGCAGGTGGAGCTGCCTGCAATGGTCTCCGGGTGCTCGGTCAGCACGGCACGGGGGCCGCAGACGGTCACGGCCTGACCGCCCAGGCTGTATTGGCCATCCTCCAGACCGCAGGCCATCATGCTGTCGGCCACCAGCACCACACGGTCATCACCGAAGGTGTTGAAGGTAAAGCGCACCATGGCCGGGTGGATGTGGACGTTATCGGTGATCAGCTCCACCTCTGCGTCACGCTCCAGCGCTGCGATAATAGGACCGGGCTCACGGTGGGTGATGCCGGGCATGGCGTTGTAGGTGTGGGTCAGGTGGCTGGCACCTGCATCAAAGGCTGCCAGGGCGGTCTTGTAGTCGGTACAGGTGTGTGCAATGGAGATGCGCACCTCGTTGTGGCACTCCTGAATGAACTCCAGCGCACCCGGCTCCTCGGGGGCGATATCCACAAGCTTGATCAGGCCGCCGGAGCGTGCCTGCAAACGGCGGAACATCCCGATGTCCGCACCGTGGACGTATTCCGGGTTCTGTGCACCCACCTTGCGGGGGCTGATGAAGGGGCCTTCCATATTGATGCCGACCAGATCTGCACTCTTGCCGTTCTTGTGGGCTGCAGCTGCATCCATGATCCCGTTCAGGATCTCCTCCGAGAAGGTCATGGTTGCGGGGCAGATGGCCAGAACACCCTTGCTGGCCTCGAAATCGGCCAGAGTCTGAATGGCTTCCTCAGTGCCGTCGCAGAAGTCCTTGCCCATTGCGCCGTGGAAGTGGACATCCACAAGGCCCGGCAGAGCATACAGACCATCGGCATCGATCACTTCCTCGCCTTCAACAGGGGAGGCAAAGGGCACGATACGGCCATCACGAATATAAAGGTCGCCCGGCTCAAAAGTGTGACGATCGGTGTAGACCAGTGCGTTTTTCAGGATCATAATGAACACCTCGTTTTTTGATCGTTTCAGTTGGGGATCGCTTATTCTCAGTATAGCACGACAGATGTTTTTATAAAAGCCGTATTCTGTGAACAATGTGCCGAAAAAAGCCACCGGAAGCAAGAGCCTTGTAAGCCCCGCCTCCGGTGACCTTATCTTATGTGCAAAATCAACCAGCCTTTTGCACAAGCTTATTCAGAGCA
>CAYXQN010000051.1:0-12297 GCA_964466825.1 uncultured Faecalibacterium sp.
GACACGGCCCTTTCACGGCTGTAACATGGGTTCGATTCCCGTACGGGTCATAAAATCCCTCGAGCGCAAGCTCGGGGGATTTTTTTGTTGACCCGTATGGGAATCGAACAGGGCGCCGTAACCAAAGTCCCAGTGGGGCTTTGATCAGCCCGCGGGTTCCAACCGAACGACAGGTCTACCGGGGTTTCGGTCGTTAACCGATAAAGCTTTATCAGATAAAAAAGCCATCCGTTTTTTGACGGATGGCTTTTCGATTATCGCTTTACATATTCCAGGATCTCTTCCGGTGTCCGTACAAGAATGTCCGCCCCGGCAGCGGTCAGCTCATCTTCATCCCGGAAGCCCCATAGCACGCCAATGGCAGGCAGTGCGGCGTTGTGTCCGGTCTGAATGTCCACGTTGCTGTCACCCACAAAAATGGTGGAGGAAGGATCTGCGCCCAGCTGTTCCATCAGCTCGTAGACACCGGTGGGGTCAGGCTTGGTGGGGACATTCGGGAGGCTGCCACGCACAGCATCAAAGCAGTCGCAGCCAAAGGAATGCTCGATGACTTTTCCACAAAGATCGTCTGCCTTGTTGGAAAATACCGCACACTGATATCCCGCGCAGCGCAGCTGCTTCAGCAGGGCCGGGATGCCGGGATAGGGCGCTGTTTTGTCCTCTTTATGTGCATCGTAGCGGGCAGTGAACTGTGTCAGTGTTGCAGCCAACTGTTCCGGAGTGCGGGCCTCCTCGGGTGAAAAACGTTCTACCAGTTTCGGGATACCGTTGCCTACCATCCGCTTGAACTGCTCAACCGTGTGGGTCGGCCAGCCGTTCTGTTCGCAGACCCAGTTGCCCGCATCGGTCAGGTCGTCGATGGTGTTCAGCAGTGTGCCGTCCAAATCGAATAAGATGGTTTTTATCACAATGTGCTCCTTTGGTGTTCTTAATTATCACTCAGCTCCCATGCCTCGGTAAGCTGGTGCAGCGAGTCGTCCTGTGTCAGGCAAAGAATACGGTCCCAGGGCAGCAGAACGGTATTTCCGTGTGGGATGATAAACTCAGCGTCCCGTGTGATACATACCAGAATGGTATCGCCGGGGATGGGGATATCCATTACCATTTTGCCTGCATACTTAAAGTTTTCTGGCAGCAGGATCTCGTTCAGGCTGGCTGTGCCGCTGCCCAGAGAGAGCAGCTGCCGGATGTGGTCGGTTTCGATCTCACGCTCCAGGATATGGCTCAGATTGTCAGTGCCGCAGACGACGGTATCCACGCCAAGAGTATGCAGCAGTTCTCTGTTTTTAGGGTTGGAAGCCCGCGCCACAGTGCGGTCCACGCCAAATTCCCGTTTGGCGATCTGGCAGGCGATCAGATTGTCCTCGTCTGAGCCGGTCACAGCCACAAAAGCGTCGCAGCTGGCCACATCTGCGGTCCGTAAGGTGTCAAACCGGATAGAGTCGCCGCATACCACCGGGACATCCAGTGCGTCGGCCAGTGAACGGCACAGGGCTTCCTGCGGCTCGATGATCACGACAGAGTGCCGGTGGCTGAGCAGACTTTGCGCCAGATACATCCCAACGCGGCCGCCTCCCGCAATACAAACTTTCATATCGTCACCTCATTATACAAAACGGAATACTTTTCGTGGCAAATACAGCAGAAATAGAGGGCCGGAGGTCTTATTTGGCCAATGCACGGAATACGGCCTGCTCTGTCAGCACAGTAGGGCAGATGGTCTCCAGCTCATAGGCGTTGTGGTACAGCACCTGTAAATTCGGGTCGGATACCCGGCAGATGACCTTATCCCTTCGGAAAATACTCTTAGCAATTTGGGATACCATCAGGTTTACCGAGTCGTCCTCGCTGACAGCAGCGACAGCATCGCAGTTTTCCACGCCGCCCCGGCGCAGAACGTCCGGATCGGTGGGGTCACCGACAAGAGCTGTGCCGTTAAAGGAATAATCGTCGAATGTTTCCAGGCGTTTGAGCTGTTCGGGGTCTTTTTCGATCAGAGAGATGTCGTGTCCGATGTGCTCCAGATCACGGATCAGCGCAGCGCCGACCTGATCGCAGCCAATGACCAGGATGTTCATAACATATCCACCTTATATCCAGAATACGCCTGTGATCATATATCCAGGCTGTGATGTTTCGTTCTCCCCGGGAGGAGATAAAACCAGTATAGCACATTTCCATAAAGAGATAAATACAGCCCAAAGGGGAAAATTTTTTGTTTCAGGGTGCGTATCGGCATATAGTATGGTATACTGGGGCTGAACCAAAATATCGTGCATTTTGCACACTGGGAGGGATCGTTACGTTTTTTGAGATCATGAAAGCGATTTTGATGGGCGTTGTGGAGGGCATTACCGAGTGGCTGCCCATTTCATCCACTGGCCACATGATCCTGTTGGAGCAGCTGGTCCGCTTCAATGCAACCGAAGAGTTTTTGTCCATGTTCCGTGTGGTCATCCAGTTGGGTGCGATCATGGCGGTGGTGGTCCTGTTCTGGAATAAGCTCTGGCCTTTTGGCTGGAAACAGGGCCGTGTGACCTCCAACCCAAAGGTGTGGAACCTTTGGTTCAAGGTGGTGGCTGCTACATTGCCGGTTCTGCTGATCGCTCCGTTTGATGATTGGATGGAGGCACATTTCTACAACTACGTTACGGTTGCGGCAATGCTCATCCTGTATGGTCTGCTCTTTTTTGTTGTGGAAAATCAGAACATTGCGCCGCGCATTACACGGCTGGATCAGATCACCTACCGGGATGCGCTGATCATCGGTGTGTGGCAGATGTTGGCTATTATCCCCGGAACATCCCGTTCGGGTGCTACCATTGTGGGCGGTCTGTTACTGGGGCTGTCCCGTGCCTGTGTGGCAGAGTTCACCTTCTATCTGGCTATTCCGGTCATGGCAGGTGCATCGCTGCTCAAGGTGCTCAAGTTTGCCATTTCGGGTGTTGCGATCACTGTTACCGAGATCGCAGTGCTGATCGTGGGCTGTGCCGTTGCTTTTGTGGTCAGCATGGGCGCAATCCGCTTCCTGATGGATTATGTCAAGCGCCATGATTTCAAGTTCTTTGGCATCTACCGCATTGCACTGGGCGTACTGGTGCTGCTGGTGGCTGCGTTTACGGCGATCCTGTAAAAAGAAAAGCGGGCTATTCAAGGACGTTCCACGTGGAACGTCCTTTTTGGTGCGGCAAGAGCATAACCGCTCAACTTTCTCTTTTCTCGGTTTTTCGTCTGTGCTATACTAAAATACAAAGAGAGTGAGTACAGCGCAAGCTGCAAATGGAATAGGAGGAACCTGTAATGGAAGCATCCAAGGTCTATTATACTGATTTCCGGTGCCCGGTGGGCACCAGCCTGACCGAAAAACTGCGCCGGCTGTGTCTGGCGGCCGGCATTCGGGAAATTGATATGGAAGGAAAGTTCGTTGCCATCAAGATGCACTTTGGCGAGCTGGGCAACCTGGCGTATCTGCGCCCCAACTATGCCAAGGCGGTAGCGGACCTGTGCAAGGAGCAGGGCGGTATGCCGTTTCTGACCGATTGCAATACGCTGTACCCGGGCAGCCGCAAAAATGCACTGGAGCATCTTACCTGCGCCCAGACCAATGGCTTCTGGCCCATGACCACCGGTTGTCAGGTCATCATTGCAGATGGTCTGCGCGGCACCGACGAAGTGGAAGTGCCGGTGCCGAACGCTGAATATTGCCCCACTGCCAAGATCGGCCGTGCCATTATGGATGCGGATATCTTTATCAGCCTGAATCACTTCAAGGGCCACGAATCTACCGGTTTTGGCGGCGCCATTAAGAACATCGGCATGGGCTGCGGTTCTCGTGCGGGCAAAATGGAGCAGCACTATTCCGGCAAGCCTGCCGTGCAGGAGGGGCTGTGCCGCGGCTGCCGCCGCTGCGCCAAAGAGTGCGGCTCGGATGCGATTACTTACAACGAGCAGAACAAAGCAGTCATCGACTACGACAAGTGCAAGGGCTGCGGCCGGTGCATTGGTGCCTGCAGCTTTGATGCGGTCTATTCGGTCAACAGCTGTGCCAACGAGTTGCTGGACCGCAAGATGGCGGAGTACGCAGCGGCGGTCTGCAATGACCGTCCCTGCTTCCATATCAGTCTGGTGCAGGATATCAGCCCCAACTGTGACTGCCACGGTGAGAACGATGCCCCCATCCTGCCGGATATCGGTATGTTTGCTTCCTTCGACCCGGTGGCGCTGGACCAGGCCTGCGCAGATGCCTGCCTGGCGGCAACGCCGCTGCCCAACAGCCAGTTGGGGCAGAATCTGGCTGCACCCGGCTGGAACTGCTACCACGATAACTTCAAGGACTCCAACCCCAACATCGAGTGGAAGGCCACTCTGGAGCAGGCTGAGAAGGTCGGCATGGGCACCCGCAGCTATGTACTGAAGAAAATAAATTAAAAAGCTATGATGGAAAAATTACGATAATCTCTGCCAAAACCATCATCAAAATAAAAAGGACTGATCCAAACCGTTATGGATGATATGCCCCCAACTCTGGATTTCCAGAATGGTGGACATATCGGGATTGGTCCTTTTATTTTGAGGGGAAGTATTGATGCGAGATGAAAAGAGCGCACGATACGAGTGAGAAGAAACAAGAACATTTGAGATGGAAAAACTTTACAACTGATAAAAATGTGTTATTCTGATTAAAGTGTTTGCAAATCCAAGTTCGTTTTATTTTGAAGCAGAAAGGACGAACTACGAAAAAATTGTATCAGGACTAATGGTGTGTTTGTTGTCGGCTGTTCTTTGTATGATTGCGTTTGCCCAAGAGTGCAAAGTGCTGGTTCTTCCGATTAGCGATTCTGGAAAAACTGTAAAATTTCCTGTGGGGAATGCGGAGATTCTACAGATGTAGCAACGGTGACGGTTGAATTAAGAGTTTCTTATACAACTTCGGGAAATTTCAATACAGGGACTATCACACATAATAAAGCGTACACGACTTTCACAGGGCTTACAATTGGAAGGAAATGGGAAGAATGACTTTGTAGATCAGAAGTTACCTCATCAGGAAAAGATATTTATGCTATGGCAACAGGAGAAGTGGTCACCTGTTTTTTAGTTGAAGATTTTATTGAGATATCGCGTACAGCAGTAAGTCTTGAAGGGTATTGTTCTGCAGTAAGATAAACAGATACGATAAAGTGGAGGAAGGGCTAATGGTTGATTTTTAGACGGTGTTTAATCTGGCGTTTATTGTTTTGGTGAGCCTATTGGCTTTTTATTTGTCTTTTTTAGCAATCCGATTTTTCCACCACGAGAATGAGATGTATCAGCGGGAAAAGAACAGGAGACAGTAACTGCTGCAAAAAAACGGTCTGCCAATGGCAGACCGTTTTTCTTGTTTTTGCTTATGCTTCGCCTACAGCATCCGGTACGCACTCGTCCAGAACGCTCTGCAATGCCTGCCAGTTTTTCTGGCTGCAGCCGGGCAGTTTGTCGGCCTCCAGACCGGCATCCTCGATACGGCCGGTCATGCTCTGCTTATCAGTCAAAAGCGTCTGTGCGGTTTCCCGGATCATCGGCCAGGCCTCAGCAAAGCCTTCCTGCTGCAGATCGCTCAGTGCTTCGTACCAGTCCATAAAGGCGGCTTCAATGGCATCAACGCTCCGGATGGACATCCGGTTCGCCTCGGCCCATTCCAACAAAGAAGCTGCAGCTACCACCGACTTCAGCGAGCAGCCGGACACACCCGGTCCCCAACCCAGACAGGGAGCAAAGGCTTCTTCGGTGCCGGTGATCGTCAGGATCGAGTTTTCGTCAAAACTGCCGGGAGCCAGTTCCGAGGTATCAGCCCGGCTGGTGGTGTCCGGCACAGTGGAGCTTGGGGCAGACGCACTGCTGGAGGCAGGTGCGGCCGAGGAGGCAGCGGGTTCGCTGCCGCTGAAGCAGCCGCTCAGTATGCCGCACAGCAGGGCTGTGCAGGCCAGCAGGGCAGCCAGACGATTCCGTTTCATAAAGGATGACCTCCTTATGTTCTACTTGAAACGCCCGATGGGGCTCATTACCAGTATACTGTCTGGGAGCAGGGTTGTCAATTGCTGTCAGGACGACCTCTTTTAATTGGCTATACAGCCTGCACAAAGTTTGGTGCGTTTTTTCGGCCGTTTCGCCGCATTGACTTTTCTTACGCAGGCTCGTATAATCAGAATGTGAAAAATCGAATTTATCAGTGCGTGTAACTGTTTGATCAGGCATGAGCACCAGAGGGAAAGCAGAATAGCGTCCCTTTGGTCCTTATGCCTTTTTTCTTTTTTGGATATAGCGGCGTGGAACAGAAAGGAGGCGTGCGGCGGTGCGGGCAGTCAAGGTGTTCAACAACAATGCGGTATCGGTCGTGATGCCGGACGGCAGAGAGGCGATCCTGGTAGGCAATGTACGATGTACTGCTGCATCACGATGTGCGCAATGGCCGCTGTATTGCAGGAATCAATGCCTATCTCCGGCAGGAATTTGATTATGAGCTGAATCATCAGGAGCAGGTCTATCTGCTCATCCACCTGACCAAGCTCGTGCCCTGAGCGTGATTTTACAGAGCGTTGGATACTCTGTGGAATAGATCGTCCGAAAACCAATCGTCAAAAAGTGAGGAGTCACCCCATGAAAGACAAAATCATGAACTCTCTGGAGAAGTTCTCCAAAGCAATGCTTGCTCCGTTGTCCTACATTTCGGCAGCGGGCCTGATCCTGGTGCTGGGTGCATTGCTCACCAGCAGTTCGCTGGCGGGTATGATCCCTGTGCTCAACTGGACTCCCATCAAGGTCCTGGGCCAGCTGATCTACAACTGCATCATGGTCATCATCAACAACCTCAGCGTCATGTTCTGTGTGGGCATCGCTGCGGCGCTTGCCAAAAAGAACAAGCACCAGGCAGGCATCATCGCTCTGATGAGCTATCTGATGTACCTGACTGCCGGCAATGTTACCCTGACCCAGCTCGGTATGCTGGCAGCAGCAGACCCCATGGTGGGCCTGTATGGCACTGGCCAGTCCACCGTGTTTGGCATCCAGACGGTGGATATGGGTGTGTTCGGCGGTATCATTCTGGGCCTTGTCACTGGCTGGATCTACAACCGCACCTGTGACAAGCGTTTCAAGGGCATCATTACCCAGATCTACTCCGGTACCCGCTGGTCCTTTACCTGCATGGTGGCCTTCTCCATCCTGTTCGGTTTTGGTTCCTGCTTCTTCTGGCCTCCGGTGCAGAACGCCATTGCAGCACTGACCAACCTCATTGCAACCTCCGGCAACTTTGGCCTGTTCCTGTACGGCTTCCTGGAGCGTTTCCTCATCCCCACCGGTCTGCATCACCTTATCTACACTCCGTTCCAGTTCTCTGCGCTGGGCAACAGCCTGACGCTGGGCGATACCACCTATACCGGTTCTTACATCGTCATGATGATGGAGTACAGCATGGGAATGCCCTTCTCTGAGGGTATCGTCTGGATGTACACTGGCTTCACCAAGACCTTTGGCTACTTTGGTATCGCAGCTGCATTCATCTTCTGTGCCCGCAAGGAGAACCGCAAAAAGACCGCAGCCATTCTGGTGCCGCTGGCCTTCACCGCATCTCTGGCATCCATCACCGAGCCGATCGACTTCATGTTCTGCTTTGCAGCACCCATCCTGTGGGTGGCACATGCAGCCATCGCTGGCCTGTTCATCGTGCTGCTGAACGTCTTCCACGTTACCGGCTTTACCACCAACCTGCTGGGTTCCGTGCTGATGAACCTGTCTGCCGGTGTGGAAAAGACCAACTATCCCACCCTGTACCTGCTGGCACTGTGCCAGATCGTGGTCTACTTTGTGGTGTTCACTGTGCTCATCAAGGTGTTCAACCTGCGCACGCCGGGCCGGGCCATCGAGGGCACCGAGAACGACAAGGAGCCGGAAAAGAAGATCGACGTTGCCAACGCTGCTGAGGTGCTGTGCATCATCGAGGGTCTGGGCGGCAAGGACAACATCAATACGGTGGATAACTGCTTCACCCGCCTGCGCGTCAGCATCAAGGACGCAGCCAAGCTCGACGAAGCAAAGATCAATCAGCTGCCCAACAGCGGCATCGTGAAAAAGGGCACCGACATCCAGATCGTTTACGGTCTGCAGGTGCCGGATATCAAGCGTGCGGTGGAAGCACAGCTGGAAAAGATGCACTGAGCTTTCCAAACAAAGCTTTTGAACTGATAAAGGAGTGATTTTAATATGGTAATTACGATCGCAGGCGGCGGCAGTACCTTTACCCCCGGCATCGTCAAATCCATCGCCCTGCGCCGCAAAGAGCTGGAGCTGGACGAGATCCGTCTGTATGACGTAAACAAGGAGCGCCAGGATAAAGTGGCAGTGGTGGTGGACTGGGTCCTGCACCAGGAGCTTAAGACCGATATCAAGCTCACGGTCACCACCGATGTGGCAGAAGCATATACCGGCGCATCCTTCATCTTTGCACAGATGCGTGTGGGCGGCTACGCCATGCGTGAGCAGGACGAAAAGATCCCCCTGCGCCATGGCTGTGTAGGCCAGGAGACCTGCGGCTGCGGCGGCATGGCCTACGGTATGCGCACCATCTTCCCCATGATCCAGCTTATCGACGATGTGGAGAAGTACGCCAATAAGGACTACTGGATCCTCAACTATTCCAACCCGGCGGCCATCGTTTCCGAAGCCTGCCGCAAGCTGCGCCCCAATGCCCGCATCATCAACATCTGCGATATGCCCATTGCCATCATTGATGTGGTGGCTGCAGCCATGGAGATCCAGGACAAAAAGCAGATCGTGTACGATTACTTTGGCCTGAATCACTTTGGCTGGTTTACTTCCATCCAGTATAAGGGTGAAGACCTGATGCCAAAGCTCCGTGCTTATATCAAAGAGAAGCAGATCCTCCTGCCGGAGAGTTATCTCAAGGGCATGAGTGCTCTGACCTCCTCCAGCTCCGGCGGCAACCGCCACACCAAGGGCAGCTGGTATTATGTCTGGAAGGGCGTTTACGAGATCATGGAGAACTTCCCGGATTATCTGCCCAATACCTACCTGAACTACTACCTCCAGACCAAGGAGTTCGTGGAGCATTCGGACCCCAGCCGCACCCGCGCCAACGAGGTCATGGATACCCGCGAGAAAAACCTTTTCGACGGCATCGACCATTATCTCCAGACGGGCGAGGTGGATGATAAGACCTTCTACGCTGGCAGCCACGGCGACTGGATCGCAGATCTGTCTGCAGCGCTGAAGAACGATACCAAAGCTCGTTTCCTTATCATCACCGAGAACCGGGGCGCCATCCCCAATATGCCGTATGATGCTATGGTGGAGCTGCCTGCCTACATTGGCAAGAACGGTCCGGAGGTCATTGCCCGGGGCAACATCCCGCTGTTCCAGCAGGGCCTTATGATGCAGCAGCTCAACTGCGAAAAGCTGCTGGTCGAGGGCTGCATCGAGGGCAGCTACGAAAAAGTTCTGCAGGCATTTACCCTGAACAAGACCGTGCCCAGCATGAACGTGGCAAAAGCCGTTCTGGATGATATGATCGAGGCCAACAAGGGTTATTGGCCTGAACTGCACTAAATAACTGCGCTTTACCCCCCATAAAACAGAAGGCCCCGCCCATGGCAATGCCATGGGCGGGGCCTTCCTGTTTTATACGATATGACTGCTGCAGCGGTCCAGTACAGCAGCGATCTCTGCTGTGTCCGGGTACCGCACCGGCAGCGGCTCGGCGCTGCCTTTTTTCAAGGGCAGCCACCAGGTAGAAAGCCCCAGCCATCTGCCCAGTTTATACCCGATGTGTGGTGTGCGTCCTACGCAGGTAAAGCCAAACCGGGTGTGGAACCGTTCGCTGGCAGGGTTCGGGTCTGCGATCAGGGCGTATACATTCCAGTAGCCCTGCAGTTTCAGCAGTTCTAAAAGGGCTTGGTATAACACTTCGCCAACGCCTGTTCCGCGGGCATCCGGGGCACAGTAGATGGTGCTTTCCACCGACCAGTCAAAGGCTTCCCTGGGGTGATAACGGTGGGCGCAGGCATAGCCCAGCAGCCTGCCGTTGGCATCCCGGGCCAGCAGCAGGGGAGCGACCTGATTGGTGTTTTCCACCCACTGCCGGTATTCTTCCACAGTGGAAGGTGTGATCTGGAAGGTGGCGGTATGGTTCAGGACATACCAATTGTAAATTTCCAGGATGTCTGCAGCATCCTCTGGCCCGGCCACTGAGAGCCGGGGCGTATTTTGCTGTGCCCATGCAGTGCAAAGAGCTTCTTTTTGTTTTTTTTTCAATTTTTTCAGCTCTGCTTCCCGATGCAGGGCGGCAGACTTATCTGCACAATGTTCCAGATAGGCAAACTGTTGTGCACCCAGCGCCCGGGTACATTTTGCGCCGCTGCCGTTTTTGTGGGCGTGCAGCCGGGCGGCAGGGTCGTTAGTCCATCCGGTATAAAGCTGGCCGCCTTTGCAGCGCACCATATAGACAAAAGATTTTTTCTCTGCATCGGCCATGCGCTCAGATCCTTCCGTTGTTTTTCAGCACCTGACGGCATGCTGCAAGGGCGGTCTCCTTATCCTTTGCAGTGATCAGGAACCGGCTTGCGTGGCAAAAACTGATGCCGTCCAGGCCGCTCTTTTGCTGGATGACTTCCTGCGGCTGGCCTGCCCAGGACTGGGGGAAGGGGAGCTTGGGCTTTTTGGTTTTGTGGTCGGTCACGCACTGTGCGCTCCAGCCGCCGCGTTGGCTGGGATATACCACAAACAGTGCGTCCGTCTTGTACAGTCCGTTTTTCCAGGGCAGGTAGCAGGGCAGCACCACAATGCCGTTGCGGGAGTTCTGGTAGGCCAGGCGTACCTTTTCATCTGCACGGTTTACGGCATTGGCGCTGTCGATCTGATGCTCCAGGATGTCTTTTGCTACGGCAACAGCCTTGAAGAAGCAGGCATCCTGGTCCTCCTTGGAGTCCCAGACCGGATTGAAAAATCCAATGGCATCGCACAGGCTGTTCTGCTCGCCGGTGTTGTCGTTCTGGTCCAGCGGCTGGATGAAATTTTCGTCGATCAGCCGGGCCTGACGTTCGCCTACCAGCTGTGTGCCCAATACACGCCACAACAGGCCAAAGGCTGCATAAGGGACACCGTTGGCGCGGTATTCCCGCGGCTCCTGATGATGATCGAACATCCCAAAGCCGATGTCGTATACAATGCCTTCAAAGTCATCGGGCACGGTAAACCCCCGGGTGATCTTGATGTCGGGGCGCACGATCTGCAAAAGTGCCGTGGCAAATACATCGTCTGCATGGAACTTGCCGGCGTGGGTAAAACCGTTTACGGGAATTTTCATGAAAGATACCTCGTCTTACGTTTGAAAAATGTCTGGTGTTAGTATATCACAATCCACCGCCTGCGACAACAAAGACCCATAGACCGAATGATGCATACAACAGGCTGTAAAAGTACGACTTATAATGCATAAAAATAGAATATTTTCAATTGATATTGTATAAACTTACACATTGCCCCAAAAGAGTTTGTAAATCCATGCAAGGTTTGGCGGTTTTTCGCATTGACGAAAAAACTGCACGGCGTATAATAAAATCATCAAAAACAAGTCACAAAACAAACCGCACGGCAAGCTGGAACCGTGCTTCAGACAAAAGTGTATTTATAAAAAAGGAGCGTTTATCATGAAAAAGGAAAACATCAAAAAAGTCGTTCTCGCTTACTCGGGTGGTCTGGATACCTCCATCATCATTCCCTGGCTGAAGGAAAACTACAACAACTGCGAGGTCATCGCTGTTTCTGGTGACGTCGGCCAGGGCACTGAGCTGGACGGCCTGGAAGAAAAGGCACTGGCTACCGGTGCTTCCAAGCTGTATGTTCTGGATCTGAAGAAGGACTTTGTGGAGAACTACATTTTCCCCACCCTGAAGTTCGGTGCAAAGTACGAGGATTACCTGCTGGGCACCAGCTTTGCACGCCCCTGCATCGCAAAGGCTCTGGCGGATATCGCCATCAAGGAAGGTGCTGATGCCATCTGCCATGGCTGCACCGGCAAGGGCAACGACCAGGTGCGTTTTGAGCTGACCCTCAAGGCCTTCTGCCCGGATATGGCCATCATTGCTCCCTGGCGTGAGTGGGACATCAAGAGCCGTGACGAGGAGATCGATTACGCCGAGGCGCACAACATCCCCCTGAAGATCAACCGTGAGACCAACTATTCCAAGGATAAGAACCTGTGGCACCTGAGCCACGAGGGTCTGGATCTGGAGAACCCCGCCAACG
>CAYXQN010000052.1:0-12229 GCA_964466825.1 uncultured Faecalibacterium sp.
GTCGCCGACTTGAACAAAACGCTTTGAGAAATCTCTCAAGGCGTTTTTTCTTTTGCATTGACCCTGCTTGACCCTGCACGGGATTTTCAGTACAATGAAACTATCCTGACATGGAGGGAGTGGTTGAGATGCGCATTGCAATGATCGGACATAAAGAATATCCGTCATATTCCGGTGGAGTGGAGGCGTTCGTATCAGAGTTTGCTCCCAGTCTGGTCCAGAGAGGATATGATGTCACGGTCTATAACAGGGGGCTCCGGAAGGATGGCAATCGATACGAAGCAGGCGGTGTGAATGTCCGCAGGGTTTTTACAGTGCAAAGACCGGCCCTTCATGCGACGATCTCCTCTTTTCTGGCAACGTTTGATGCATTGGAAGCTGGTTACGATGTACTGCATTATCATGCGATTGGACCGTCTGTGCCACTGTTCCTGGCAAAGCTTTTGGGGCGGCATACGGTATGCACCGTCCATGGACTTAACTGGAAAGTTGATAAATGGAAGGGTTTTGCAAGCTGGTATCTGAAGCTGGGAGAAAAGATCGCCGCTCGATATGCGGATGAGCTGGTCGTTTTGTCCCGGACGGAGCAGGACTACTTCTACCAGACTTATGGCCGGAAAGCGACATGGATCCCCAATGCGATCCCATATAGAGACCCCCTCCCGGCAAACCTGATCATGCAGCGATACGGCCTGAAACCGGGCAGTTATATTCTTTATGTGGGGCGTATTTCACCCGAAAAAGGGACGCTGGAACTGATGGAAGCATATCAGAGGTCAAATACGGGCAAAAAATTGGTGTTGGCCGGGCCGCTTCCGGAGGAAGAATATGCGCAAAAGGTGGCTGAACATATTCAGCAGATGCCGGATATTTTGCCGACTGGCTATGTGACCGGGGAATTACTGCAGGAATTGTACAGCAATTGTGCACTCTTTGTGCTGCCAAGCCATACGGAAGGCTTGTCCCTGTCATTGCTGCAGGCATTGTCGGTGGGGGTACGCTGTCTGGTCAGCGATATCCCTGAAAACACGGCTGTTATTGGGCCGTATGGTGCGACCTTTCCATCCGGAGACACAGAGGCTTTGGGACAGGCGCTGGAGCAGCTTACTGTCCAGCCGGACTCACAGAGCCGGCGCAGCGAACAGATACAGTGGTTCCGCAGAAAATACGACTATCACACAATGGTGGAACGATACGAAGAAGTTTATCGCCGTGTTATGATAAAATAAAACAGACGTTTTCCGTTATGGGAAACGTCTGTTTTATTTTATAGCGCCCGGATAGCCTCAAAGATCCGCTGACAATTATGGTCATCCCGGAGCGGAAAGTATTTGTCGATGCGCTGCTGGTAGAGCGGCTGCAGATGCATAGAGTGGGTGAAATATTGTTCTAATGCCTGTAAGAGCTCCGCTTCTTCTGTGCAGACAGGTCCAAAGCCATCCCGGTGATAGTCAAAATAGCCTTTTTGGTAGTGATAATGCCGGAACTCTGCTTCATCAAACTGGTAGTACAGCACAGGTTTGTTCATGTAACCAATGTCGAAAAATACGCTGGAGTAGTCTGTGATCAGCAGGGCGCAGTCCATCAGCAGCTGCTGGACATCGTGGGTGGAACGGTCGGCCAGGATCACCCGGTCAGACTCTGCTGCAAAGGCAGAAAGCTCCGGCTGCATTTCAACATGGGGATAAAAAATCAGTTGGAAGTTGTATCGCTCCAGCAGATGATTCAGGGCCGGGCTTTGAAGCAGAGATTGGAATTGGTGGTAATAGGCAGTCTGCCGGAACGCCTTTCCACGGGGATATTGTGCACCGCGCCAGGTTGGCATCAGCAGGACCATTTGCTTGGGTGCTGGTGCATGGAACAGCCGGTCAAACCGTGCAAATCCCAGATACTGCACCACGCCTTCCGGGTGCCCAAATGTCTGCTGGAGGTAGTTATACTCCGGCAATGCGCCACAGACAAAGAGGTCGAGAAACAGATTTTTCCGGTGGAGCCATTGCATTTCGTCTTTGGTGATACCGTGTTGCAGAAAGACCTGTTTGCCGCTGGCCCGCAGGCCGTTGGCTGCCAGATGATAGTGGGCCATGCGGTCCGGAGCGCATGGCTGTACATGGGTGCTGATCAAATAATCGGCACAATAATACAGAACGTAATGTAAAAAGCTGCCTTGCCGAATAGGGACACCCCATGCTGCAACACGGTCGTAGTCCGGGCTGTCTGCGGTGATGATATAGCGCACATTGATATCAGGATGTTGTGTGCGCAGGTAACGATAGAGCCAGTAGCCGTTGTCCCGTGCATCGTTTCCACGCTCGCTTACCAGCCACAGATCACGGCAGGCAGAGAAAAAGCGACGGCAGAGCGGTGCGGCCGCCCGGCACAGAAGCATCATGGCCAGTTCCTTGCCGTAACACAGTGCCCGCATCAATTTATGAGTGACCATGATACCTCCATGCTGTTAAAGAACGATTTGCCTGAGAGAGCAACAGGACGAGGCTGTATCCGTGCAGCTTGAGCAGTAGGAGTTTGATCCGATCATTTGTACTGCTCAACTGATCCAATCGTGTCTGACGGACCGCTTGACGGGTCCGTGGACGCTGCATGGCGGCTCTCAGCCAGCGGCGGCGCTGACGGAAAGAAAGCGGACTCAGGCTCAGATTTTTAATGCCAAGCATAAGATCCCGTACTGTGCAGCAGCAGGCTTTGCGCAGATGCGGCGGTGATGCCTGAAGATGCCATTGGGTCAGAACATCCCAGACAGCATCGCTCAGATAAAAATTATCCTGCAGCCGTTCTGGATGATATGAGCTGGAAAGGGAGTGGCTGGTACCAAGGGTATAATGATACAGCGGTCGGTCCAGCAGGATGAGACAATGAGGATCATGGCGGTAAAGCTCTACATAAAACAGCCCGTCTTCGCCCAGCTGTTTGCGTGCAAAATGGAGGCCGTTCTGTTGTAAAAACTGGCGCCGGATCAGTTTGCCAGCGACCAGAAAGAGGGAACCAAGGGCCTCAAAGTGTGTTTTAAATGGGTTTCCCCGGTAGACACCGGGCTGCATGGGAAGCGGGGCGATCTCCCGGTGCAAAAGCTGTCCGGACGCATTGCAATGATCCAGATACAGCTCAAACAATACAACGTCAGCCCCGGAAGCGGCAGCGGTGTGATACAGCAGGCAGGTGGCGTCTGGTTCCAGAAAGTCATCGGCGTCCAAAAAGCAGATGTACTGGCCGGCTGCGGCATCCAATGCAGTGTTGCGGGCCGCAGCGACACCGCAGTTGGGCTGTTCAAAATAGAAAAAACGCTGGTCTTCTGCTGCCAGCTCTGCACAAAAATGTCCGCTGCTGTCGGTGGAACCGTCGTTGACCAGGATCGCCTCAAAATCGGGATCGGTCTGGTTTTTGAGGCATTGTGCTACTCTGGGCAGCCATTGCTCTGCATTATAGACAGGGATGATGTAAGAGATCTTTGGCATAGCGGGCTCCTTACCATGTATTCGGGGCAGGGGATGCTGGCGGTATTTTCTGCCGGGAGGCGTAGCTCAAAACGATCAGGCGCAGGGCCAGTGTGCTCCAAAAATAAAAGGCACTGTTATCCGTCAGATAGGTCAGGCTCATATAGCCAAGTTCGCAGCAATAAAGCAGAGCAGCTGATGTGCCTGCATAGCGCAGCCAAAAGTGCGGATAGACCACATATTGCAGTCCGGCCCAGAGCAAAAATCCGGGCATTCCCAACTCAACAAATACTTTTAGGATATCATTGTGAAAAGGATACGGATGGTTGATAAGTCCGGCGGAGTACCATTGAGAAATAATACTGTCCACAAATTCAAAGCCGTGTCCCAGATGAAAGGCCGAAAATTCGTAGTAGTCTCCGGCCATCTGCCAGATATGTTCGCGGCCCATGGCGTCGATATCAAGTGCGTGAAAGAGCTGAGCAACGGCACCCGTCCGGATGCCGTAAATGTACAGCAGGAACAGCACGATAAAACCGATGCCGCCGATGCGAAGCAGCGATCCGGGATTTTTGCGGTCCTTCAGCAGCAAGGCGGCCAGTGTAAACAGAATGATTGCGGGGATGGCGATGCGTTTCATCCCGGTGAGAAAGAAAAACAGGCAAAGAAGCAGGAATCGGCGGCGCTCGCTCCGTTCGGCAGGGGTATCGTGTGGTGCAAAGGCGGCATAATACAGCACCAACTGGCCAAAAACAAAGGTCAGATCATGGATCTCCAGTTGCCGGGCGTATCCTTCGGCATTGCCGAAGGTGAGGATGCAGATGATCAGGGACCGAAGGCTCCCGACCAGACCGTAATTGGGGATCTCCAGCAGGAGGATGATGCCGTTGACCAGACTGATGCTCACGGTAAACAGATCAATGGCTTTGCTGCCGAACAGATAAACCGCAGCAGAGGCAGTCAGGAGAGCGATCGTCTGGTACCCGATTTTTGAACACCCCCGCAAAATGGTGCCGGGGCCGCTCAATTGCAGGATCCAGATAACGCAGGACCAGAGCAGCAGAGCTGCCATGAGCGAAAGATGCATAAGAGTAGGCGGCGTAATAAAACGCAGCCGGTCCAGTGCAGGACGCAGCAGAATACTGACCAGTGCGATCCCGATCACTCCCAGGGTGAAGGCTTTTGGCAGACCGTACAGCAGACGATTCAAAGGTTTCCATTCTCCCAGCCCGGCGGCGATCATCAACAGGAAAAAGGCTGTCCGGGTCAACCGTCCGGATCGGGAGTCTGAGCGATACAGTTCATTCACGCGTTACCCCTCCTTTTCCCAGGGCAGGCCCAGAGCGGTCAGGCCGGAACCAAGCCCCGTCTGCCGTACAGCAAAGCAGAACAGATCCGGCAGGAAAAGGCTGGCCCACATACAGAGCAAAACAGTGGCTCCGGAGCGGATGTGCAGCTTATCATACAGCACCAGTCCGGCAAAGCCGCAGCAAAAGGGCTGGTGATACAGGTAATAGACCATACTCCGGCGTCCAAACCGTGCCAGAGGACCGATCCTGTCCTGCAGCAGGAAGCACCCAGCCAGAATTCCGCAGCAGAGCCCGGCGGCGGCCAGGCGTTCCAGATAAAGTGCAGCCAGCGGCTCATTTTTTACGGTTGAGAACTGCGGAGCGGCCAGAAGCCAGAGGCCGCCCGCTGCGCCCAGACAGACAAGTGCGGGGGCGCATCGCTGCCATCTGGTTTTTGCAAGGATGCAGCCCAGTGAAAAATATCCTATCTGCTGGAAAAAGGCTTTTCCACACCAGCTCAGCTCCAGGCAAAACAGCTGATAAAATGCAGGGCTCAAAAAGAGGAGCCCCCATAGCACACGGCGGACTGTTTTGGGACTGGCCCATTTGTCCAGGAAAAACCGTGTGCAGGTAAACAGAAACAGTGTCTGCAGGTACCAAAGATGGAAACTATAAGGGTTCTCATTCCGGAGCATAGCCTGCCCGTATGCCAGTGGCGAAAGGAGTGGGTAACCGCTCTGCGCCAGAAGCTTCTGGCAGGGCGGTACCAGCTGCACCAAAGCAAAGAGGACATAGATCAGCACCGAGTAGCTGAACCAGGGCCGCAGGAGCTGCCGGGACCGCTTGCGCAGATACTGCCAGCAGTGCAGAGAATGGTTCTTGTGGGCTGTGTGCTCGTAACAAATGCCGGACAGCATGAACAGCAGAGGAACATGAAACCGGTATACAAACTGGTAGGCAGTCTCGCACCAGGGGACAACGGCCCGCATCGCAGGGCGGAAGCTGTGACCAAAGATCACCAGCAGGATGCCAAGCCCGCGGGCGGCATCCAGATAGCTCAGACGTTTTGTTTCCAAGGCGGCCTCCTTTTCAAGTCTGGCTCATGGCCAGATAAAGTGTCTGCAGCCGGGCGGCTTCTGCGGTGATATCGTATCCGGCCTCCCGTACGATCTGTGCACCCCGGGTCCGGTCGAGGGGCTGCTGGAGCATCTGCTGGATCACAGAGGCCCAGACCTCGTCGGAGCTGTCCAGCGGCAGCTGCTTTGCCTGTGCCGATAACAGAACTTCAGCCGGGACCTTGTCGGAAAACAGGCAGGGCAGCCCGGCGGCCTGCGCTTCGATGCCTACGACCGGCAGACCTTCAAAACGGGAAGGCAGCAAAAACAGGTCCATCATCTGGTACCAGTCCTGCACATTGCACTGCTCACCTGCAAAAAGCACCTGAGCGCTGACCCCAAGCTGCTGTGCGTGCCGGTGTGCAGCTGCTTCCAGTTCTCCGGTTCCGATCAGCACCAGCCTTGCCTGCGGCTGGCGATGCAATAATGCAGCAAAGATCTCCAACAGCCGTCGATGGTTTTTCTGCGGCGCAAACCGGCCCACATGACCGATCACGACTGCGTTGGTACACGCAAACTGAGTGCGCATTTGTGCCCGGCGGGCAGGGTCATATAAAAACCGCTGAGTATCGATGGCATTGCGCAGTACCATCCCTCGGGCGTTCCATTGTTCCGGTCCATAAAAATAACGCCCTGCCTGCTGTCCACAGGCCCAAAGATGGGTGGCGGCGGTTGGCAAAAACGATTTGCAGAGCATTTTCAGCGGCCACTTGTAGTCCAGCTGGATCCGGGTGTTGTGCGCATGGGCAATGCGGCAGCGGAGGCCGCTTTGTCTGGCGCCGTTCAGGGCATAAAGTCCCATGGCCTCGTTGTGTGCGTGCAGGATCCGGATGCGTTCGTCCTGCGCAAGGAGTTGCCGGACAAAGCGCAGATACTGCGGGTAATGCAGCGGATCCAGGCCGGGGCTTTGATAAATATGTCCGCCCAGTTGGCGGATCTCAGCGTCATAGGCGCCGGGCTTTGCCTTGTTAACAAGAAAATCAAACTGGACTTTGCTGCGGTCGATATGCCGATAATAATTCATCAGCATGGTTTCAATGCCAGCACGATCCATATTGCTTACCGAGTGCAGTACCCGCAGCATGCTCCAGTCTCCTTTCATCGTTTACAGTAACAAAAAAATACGGCCCTGGCACTGCCAGAGTGCAAATCGCCGTTTCCGTAGTGCGGCGGCAGCGCAGCGGGCGGCATAGGGGTGCGGCGGGTCCAGTTCCGGTGGCACAGCAGTGGAGTAAAGCTCGCTGCACAGCCGGAAAACGGCTTTTTGCAGTGGCAGACTGGTATGGGCAAGGGTCGCATAACAAAAGTTGCCCAGCTGCAAAGCCAGGCTGGCGCAAAACAGCTCGTCATGCGGCAGACCAAGTGCGGCGTCCTGAGTCAAAAGCTCCTCCATCACCCAGTAGCTTTGCACTGCCACAGGCTGGTTCTGGCATCTGGCTGTAATACCTTCCGGATTTTTTCGCCACAAATAAACAGTCTGCGGCACAGAGGCAGGAGCCTTGGCCAGCCGCAACACCAGAAAATGAAGGATGCTGTCCTCAAAACAGCTGTAATTGGCAGGGAAGCGGATCTGCGCAAACAGCTCCCGGCGGTACACCTTGCCCCAGGGCATCCCGGGCAGGTCCAATCGGTCCAGAGCAAGCGGGCCGGTATAGCGCTGCCGGGCGTAGGTCTGTACCGGTCCGTGCTGGCCATCCGCAAATAGATATTGCCAGCCGCCCTGTACCAGATCTGCATCCATCTGTACAGCAGCGTCCAACAGGGTCTGCACAGCATGGGGCATCAGCAGATCATCGCTGTCCACAAACATCAGATAGCGGCCCACGGCATACCTCAGGCCCTCGTTGCGGGCCCGTGCAGCACTGCGCAAACCATGGATGCTGCCCACTGTCACCTGGGGCATTGCCCGGTACTTTTGCAGGATCGCAGAAGTACCATCGGTAGAATTGCTGTCGATGACAACGATTTGTATGTTGTAACGGGTCTTTTGCGCAAGGATACTCTGCAAACAGGTCTCCAGGGTGTCCTGTGCATTGTAAGCAGGAACGATCACGGACAGGTCTACCTTGGCATCCAGGGGCGGCAGAGGAAACCACTGTGTATCCGGGACAGGTTTGGGGCAGGCAGCTTGCAGAGCTTCTCGGGCGGCATCCGGCTGGGGCAGGTCGCCATGGCGGACAGCTGGCAAAAGGGAGCAAACAGAAAAAGCGGCAGCTCCGCAAGCCTTTGCCGTCCAGGCGGCGGCAAGGGCAAGGGCGGAGCTGCCGGTCTTGTCAGCGATCCATTGATAGGGCCGTTTGTTCTGGATCATGGTGCGCTCGTCTCACTTTCGGGTGCGGTATGCAATGCGGCGGCGATCTCTGCGGCTCTCCCAAGCAGGATGGCAGCCCCGCATCCGCAGGCAAAAAACAGGATCAGCGCCAGCGCAAGATAAAGCGCAGGCTGCAATGCAGGCTGTACCTGTACCGAGCTGACCCGCTCCAGATTTTTTGCACTGGCCTGCTGTGCAGCCTCCTGACTGCAGGTGTGTACCAATGTGTAGCAATGCGTCAGAGCGGCTTCATAGGTCTGGCACTGCTGACGCAGGGCATCGCCGTCCGGTGCATCGGTGCTTTGCAGGGCCAAAAGCTGCCGGGCAAGGTCTGCATAAAGAGCATGCAGATCTTCAAAAGTATAACCGGTCTGGTGGGAGCGGAATTCCGGCCAGCGGGTCTGTGCTGTTTGCAGATAGTCCATCGTTTCGGCGGCATCTGCTGTCATGATCTGCAGACACTGTGAGGGACTGAAGTTGTTTTCCAGCAGATCCTGTGCCGGGTAGGGCGGCAGCAAAAGGGGATCGTGCGCAGCGGTGTAGGCCGCGCAGTAGCTTTGCAGCACGGCTTCCAGCAATGTACGGGTCTGCTCAGCACTAAAAGTCCCGTCCAGCACGAGCTGTACCCGGTAGGTGTCTGGCCGGCAGGTACCGGGTCTTCCCTGTGCGTTCCGTGCTTCGTTGATCTGCCGTTGCTCATTGGTCAACAACGGTTCCACCGTAAATCCAGCCCGCAGCATACCGGGTTCTGCGTTGCTGCCCAGTGTCTGCAGGGCGTTTGTCAGGACTGCAGGCGAGTAGATCTCGCTGACATCCAGCGGGGTACCGTCCGGTGCAAGACCATCTGCAATGCCCGGGCTGGCATAGCGGATCACGGCGGAAGCGGTATATTGCTGCCGCTGGTCTACATACCACCCGGTCAGCAGAATTCCGGCCAGAGTCATGCAGATCACCAGCGGAGCAAATCGCTTCAGATAGCGCGGGATCGAAAATGGGATCATTGACGGCACCCGCCTTTCCTGCGTTTGTACCAGCAAAGACCAGTCAGGATCAGCAGCAGGCAGCCAGCGGTCTCTGCCAGTGCTCTGCCGGGGGCAACCCGCTGCCAGAGTGTCAGTTCGCTGGGGTAAACTGCGATCAGAGTCTGCTCTGCAAGGTAAGCTGTATCGGTTTGCAGCAGGTCGGTTTGCAGCTGGTCCAGTGTTTTTTCCAGTTCGCACAAGGCTCCTGTGCTGCCATTCGCAGCCTGCGCTTCGGCTTCCGGGAAGGTATATTCCAACAGGACCTGCAGCTGTTTGAGCAGTGCGGCAAAGCATTCGGCATCTGTGTCACATCCACGGGTGCGGCTTTCGTCCATGCGCATCTGCAGATAGCGCTGCCATTGCCGGGCGGTCCGCTCCAGATGGTCCAGATGTGCAATAGGGTCGCTGCCGTCGGTGATCAGCGGATCGGTCCGGGACAAAAGATTCTGGTTGCTGCCGTAATGTTCCGCAAAAAAATCAGTGTAAGCATTGCAGAGGCTCAAAAGCAGTGCCTGTGCATCCGTGTCATTCGGCCGGAGAGGACCGGTATCCAGACAGACCCGATAGTCGGTACAAAAAAGATCTTCCCGCTCCAGTTCTGTGTGAGCAGGGGCAACGGTAATGCAGCCGGCCAGAGTGCTTGTTGTAAGCGATGACTGGCCCCCGGACTGATCCAGTGCGGATGTCAGGACCTCCTCGCTGCAGATCTCTGCAAGATCAAGCCATGTCCCGCAGGGAGTAAGCCCTTGTGCCACTTCGGCATAACAAAACGAGAGCACAGCCTCGGCGTGGTGATCGCTCTGGACAAAATGGAGCGCACACGCCAGGCCCCACAGTAAAAATGCACATAAAAACAGCCACCCATACTGCCTCAGCAGTTTCAGTGGCTGTTTTGGGTTTGGTGTGTTGTGGTCCATTTCAGATTCCTTTTTTATAAGACAGAATGAGGGGACACCCGGGCGGCTCCCGGTCGGTTTTAGTATTTAATCCAGTATAACATACTGGTTTTCAAAAGAGAATGGGCATACAACCAAGAACTGTCCGGCTTTTTTGTGCAAAAAGTCAGAGCGGCACGAATGATGCAGCAAAAAAAGCCCTGTGCAGTTTTGCACAGGGCTTGAAAGTAATTGTTGAAAACAGAGGAGATCAATCGTCTGCGCTGTCCAGCTTCAGCACGGCAGTAAATGCCTCACTGGGCAGGCTCACGCTGCCAAGCTGACGCATCTTCTTTTTGCCTTCCTTCTGCTTTTCCAGCAGCTTCTTTTTACGGGTGATATCGCCGCCGTAGCACTTGGCCAGAACGTCCTTACGCATTGCCTTGACCGTCTCACGGGCGATGATCTTGCCGCCGATGGCAGCCTGCACCGGGATCTCGAACAGAGTACGGGGAATGTTGTCCCGCAGCTTTTCGCAGATGCGGCGGCCCTTGGCATAGGCATTGTCGCGGAATACGATCATGGACAGTGCGTCCACCGGGTCGCCGTTGAGCAGGAAGTCCAGCTTGACCAGATCGCTCTCACGGTAATCCTTGAACTCATAGTCATAGCTGGCGTAGCCACGGCTGCGGCTCTTGATGGCATCAAAGAAGTCGTAGACGATCTCGCCCAGCGGCAGCATATAGTGCAGGTCCACACGCACATCGTCCATATATTTCATGTTGACCAAGATGCCGCGCTTTTGCTGGCACAGATCCATCAGGCTGCCCACATACTCGTTGGGGGTGTACAGGTGCACATCCACAAACGGCTCCTCCTGCTTGACGATGTTGGAGGGATCGGGATAGCTGGAGGGGTTGTCGATCATCTCCACCGTGCCATCGGTCATGGTCAGGCGATAGCGAACGCTGGGGGTGGTGGTGATAATGTCCAGATCGAACTCACGCTCCAGACGCTCAGTAATGATCTCCATGTGCAGCAGACCCAAGAAGCCGCAGCGGAAACCAAAGCCCAGCGCAGCACTGGTCTCCAGCTCAAAGGTCAGGGAAGCATCGTTCAGCTGCAGCTTTTCCAGTGCGTCCTTCAGGTCCGGGTAATCTGCGCCGTCAGCGGGGTAAATGCCGCAGAACACCATCGGTTTGACCTGACGGTAGCCGGGCAGTGCTTCTGCGGTGGGGTTTGCGGCCAGAGTGACGGTGTCGCCCACACGGGTGTCCTGTACGGTCTTGATGCTGGCGGTCAGGTAGCCGACCTCGCCTGCCTGCAGCTGATCGCAGGGGATCAGGCTGGTGGCGCCCATATGGCCTACTTCCACTAGAGTGAACTCTGCGCCGGTGGCCATCATGCGGATGGTGTCGCCGGGCTTGACTGTGCCCTCGAACACACGGATATAGACGATGACGCCCTTGTAGCTGTCATAGATGCTGTCGAAGATCAGGGCCTTCAGCGGAGCGTCCGGGTCGCCGGTGGGGGCAGGGATGTCGCTGACCACACGCTCCAGCACCTGATCGATGTTCAGGCCGGTCTTGGCAGAGACCTGCGGTGCATCCAGACAGGGCAGACCGATCACATCCTCCACTTCCTGTGCCACCTCGTTGGGGTGGGCGCTGGGCAGGTCGATCTTGTTCAGGATGGGCACCAGTTCCAGGTCGTGCTCCAGTGCCATATAAGTGTTGGCCAGAGTCTGCGCCTCCACGCCCTGGGTCGCATCCACGACCAGGATCGCACCTTCGCAGGCGGCGAGACTGCGGGACACTTCGTAAGCAAAGTCCACGTGGCCCGGAGTGTCGATCAGGTTGAACTCGTACTCCTTGCCGTCCTGTGCCTTGTATTTCATGGTGACGGCACGGGCCTTGATGGTGATGCCGCGCTCGCGCTCGATGTCCATGTTGTCCAGGATCTGATCCTCCATCGTGCGCTCGTCCACGCTCTTGGTCAGCTCCAGAATACGGTCCGACAGAGTGGACTTGCCGTGGTCGATGTGTGCAATGATGCAAAAATTGCGAATATTGTCTCTTGCCATGTAGTTCCTCCAATAGGGACAGAGTTTGAATGATAAATGATGGATGCCGCATTGTTCTGCGGCTTTAAATTTCAATGATCCA
>CAYXQN010000053.1:0-3636 GCA_964466825.1 uncultured Faecalibacterium sp.
CTCACGATATCGCCCTGAAGGTCCTTCCGGACCCTTACTTTGCCGCTGGCACACCCGTGTCGGTGCAGCAGGGTGCCGGTATGGTCGTAACTACCGGAACCGAAGCCGAAGTAGCCGCTTCCGCTGAGTTTCTCAAGTGGTTTGCACGGCCGGACAATAACATCACCTTCTCGGTCAGCTCTGCTTATCTGCCCGTTACAGAACAGGCCACGGATCCCGCCAAGATACTGGCAAGCGGTCTGGACCTTGCCCCTCAGACCGAAGATGCACTGATGTGTGCGCTCGCCATGACCCGTGTCCGTCCCTTGTATACCTCGCACGCCTTCAAAGAAGGCACCGCTGCCCGCAGTGTGCTGGATTACGACTTGTCCGACCTTGCCTCTGCCGACCGTGAGACCGTGCTGCAGCGCATTGCCGAAGGCCGCTCCTACGATGAAGCCCTTGCCGAATTTTTGTCCGATGAATATTTTGAAAGCTGGTACGACCGGATCTACACGCGGCTGCAAAGCTACGCAGGCTGACCGTTTCTGCCTCAAGAAAGGACCCCCATGTGTAAGCCGATCTTCCTGCATTCTCCACCTCAAAACCACAAAAACAACGGCCGCACCGTATTCCGCACCATCTTTTCGGCAATGCTGATCGCCGTTCTGGCCGAGATCCTTCTGCTGGTCGTGGGCCTTTGCATGACCAATGTCTCTGGTCAGCTGAAGCAGAACTCTCAGGATATCCTGGCCATGCAGGTCACAAACCGTGCCGACTATCTGCAGGACATCCTGCACCAGGCTCAGGATCTGACCTCACTTTCTGAGACCGTCAACGCTACCACCCAGAGTCTGCTTGCCAGCGGTGCCATCGATCTGGCCACACTGGCTGACAGCAGCACCACCAGCGAAGCTTTGTTGGCCCAAATTGCCGACGCTTTGATGAACACTCTGCGTGAAAAACCTGTCACTGGTATTTTTGTACTGCTCAATACCCAGGATCTCTCCACGCGTGAGATCGACAGCAGTCTCCCCGGCATCTACCTGCGAGATCTGGATCCCGATTCCCGCCCATCGGCCCGTAACGCCGATCTTACACTGATGCGCGCCAGTGCATCGGTGGTCAAAAAGCTGGGCATTGCCACGGACACGAACTGGAAACCGGCTTTTTCTTTTCAAGGCAATGAAAACGATGACTTTTTTGCCAAGGTCTATCAGGCTGCTCTCACAGACAATGCTCAACTGGATGCCGAGGACTACGGCCGCTGGACCACTGTCCCTTATCAGTTGATCTATGGCAATCATACCGCCATCGCCTACTCTGTTCCATTGATCCTGCCGGATGGTACTGTCTACGGCGTTCTGGGCGTAGAACTGCTGACTGAATACCTGCAGTCTAAACTGCCTTATCGGGAGATCGCAGAGGAAAGCGCTGGCACCTACTATCTTGTCAGCACTGCAGACGATATTTCGGAGGCAAGCTTTGAGCTGCAAAAGGCTGTCACCTCCGGTTCTGACCCTTACACTGTTGCCGGGCCGACCGGCATTCTGCGCTGCACACAGGATTCCAAGGGGATCTGGTCTGTCATTACCCGTCATACCTATTACTGCAGTCTCTCACCGCTGGAACTTTATAACCGCAATGCGCCTTTTTTCAACGAGCACTGGTATCTGGTAGGCATCGTACAGCCGGATGTTCTGTTTGAGTCCCCTAATTTCCTGAATAAAGTCCTCATCGGCGCCGTTCTGGTCGCAGTGGTCGTTGGACTGATCGGAAGCTTTTGGGTCGCCCGGAGTCTTGCCCGTCCTACGATCCGTTTGTACAATGAGGTCCTGCAGGCACAAGAAGAACACACGTTCCCGAAACTGTCCCACACAGGCGTGTTGGAGCTGGACCGTTTTGCCGAAACCATTACGCAGCTGAATCTGGATCTGCTGGACAGCTCCACCAAGTTTTTGCGTATTATGGAAATGGCCAGTATCGAGATCGGCGGCTATGAGCTGCGCTACGATACCGGATCGGTCTTTGTCACTGAAAACTTTTTCTCCCTGCTGGGCGTACCGCAGCTGGCCAGCAAGATGCTGAGCGTACGCGATTTCGAAAGCTTTTTGATCCGAATGCAGCGTGTACTGCCCTGCCATCGTACCAAAGACGGCGACCGTGTACTGACGGTAAGCCAGAATGGCGAGACCCATTATATCCGACTGCGTGTTTCGGCCGAAACACATAACGTCCAGATCGGTCTGGTGGAAGACGTTACCACCACAACGCTGGAGCGCCTTCGTATTGAACACGAACGCGATTACGACATACTTACCGGCTTGTATAACCGCCAGGCCTTTACCCGTGAGGTCGCACAGCTGTTTTCCACCCCGTCGCTGCTGGGCTGCTCTGCTCTGCTGATGATGGACCTGGATAACCTGAAGCATATCAACGATACCTACGGCCATGACTGGGGTGATTTGTACCTCCAGCTCGCCGGCCGCAGCATCGATGAGAGCATCCCCGGCAATGCTATCCGCGCCCGTCTATCCGGTGATGAATTTATTGTCTTTTTCTATGGTGCCAAAGACCAGGCCGAGATCCGGGACCAGATCCGTGCGTTGGAAGACTCTCTGCACCGGAAGAGTTCTTCGCTGCCCAATGGTGAGGAGCTGCACATCAGACTCTCGGGCGGTATATCATGGTATCCGCAGGACGGCAGGACCTATTCCGACCTGAAGAAACATGCCGACTTTGCTATGTATCAGGTCAAACACTCCAGCAAAGGACAGTTCTGCGAATTTGATCTGGGTGTTTATAATCAGTCCGAATATCATCTGCTTATGCAGCGCGAGTTCCGTCAGCTGATCGCTGATGAACGGGTCGTCTTCCATTATCAGCCTATTTTCTCTGTCAAACACGAAAAACCAGTAGCTTACGAAGCACTCATGCGTTCGGATCTGCCCACCCTGCACTCACCGCTTACCATCATGCAGATGGCCCACCAAATGGATGCTCTGCACGATATCGAGCGGCTGACTGTATTCAAGTCCATGGAGCAGTTCTCTCTGCTGGTTCAAAACAGACTGGTCCCCCAAAATGCTATGCTGTTTGTCAACTCCATCGCCAATGTCTGTCTGACCGATGCAGAGCATCTGCAGATCGCAGATCTTTATCCGGACCTGTTGCAGCGGCTGGTCGTTGAGATCACCGAGGACGAAAGCCTCTCGGTGGAATCACTGGACAGCAAACGATATGCTCACGGTTTCAGTGGTATCTTTGCACTGGATGACTACGGCAGTGGTTACGCCAACGAAGCCACATTGCTCAAACTGGCTCCCCGGTACGTCAAAGTAGATATCTCCATTATCCGCGATATCGACAAGAGCCCCGACAAGCAGGAACTGCTGAGCAATATCATCAGCTATGGTCACCCCCGCTCCATGTTGATCATTGCAGAGGGCGTAGAAACTGCAGAAGAAATGCGCACAGTCATTGAGCTCGGTGTAGATCTTTTGCAGGGCTATTTCCTTGCACAGCCCTCTGCTGTTCCCAATAAACTGTCGGCAGAGGCTGCCGCCCTTATCCAGGAAATGCGCAACAGTCCCCCCCCCGATTTGAAGAGGGCGAAACCTAAATTTCGTCCGGTTTTGCGTTGATTTTTGCAATTTC
>CAYXQN010000053.1:3736-12074 GCA_964466825.1 uncultured Faecalibacterium sp.
TTGCAATTTCCTCTGGCATCTGTGGTCTCTGTGCGGTATACTTGTAAAAAAGATTCTTGCATAGGGGGCAAATACTTTACATGGTACAAGTAGATCTCATCACAGGGTTTCTGGGTGCAGGCAAAACCACCTTTTTACGGCGGTATGTAACCTATCTGCTGGAGCAGGGGCATAACGTCTGTATCCTTGAAAATGATTTTGGCGCCGTGAATGTGGACGCTATGCTTCTGCAGGACCTTTTAGGGGAGCGCTGCGACCTGGAAACCATCAGCGGCGGATGCGACTGCGACACCCATCAACGCCGGACGCGCACCAAACTCATTTCGCTTGCCATGCGCGGCTTCGACCGGGTAGTGGTTGAACCAAGCGGTATTTTTGAAGTGGACGAATTTTTTGATCTTCTGCGGGACGAGCCGCTGGACCGCTGGTACACCATCGGCAATGTATTTGCCATCGTGGATGCACTATTGCCTGCAGAGCTTTCGCCGCAGGCAGAATATCTGCTCGCCTCCGAGAGCGCCCACGCCGGCATGGTTCTGCTCAGCCGCAGCCAGCTTGCCACCGAGGCACAGTGTCAGGCTGCCTGTGCGCATCTGAATACTGCCTTGCAGCGCTGCAAATGCTCCCGCCGCTTTGCCCCGGAAGATATCCTTATCAAGGACTGGGCCGCTCTTACCACGGCCGATCTTGCCCGGCTGGCAAGCTGCGGCAGCCGCCCTGCCAGCTACGAAAAAATGCATTTTGACACACACAGCAGTTTTACTTCACTCTGCTTTTTGGAGCTCGGCTTGTCGCCTCAACAACTGCAGGCAGCTGCACAAGCACTGCTGACTGAACCATCCTTTGGGCAGGTACTTCGGGTCAAAGGCTTTGCACCTTCAGCCGATGGCTGGTGGGAGCTGAACGCAACCGCCGCCGGGCAGACCCTGAATCCTTTGCCAAACGGACAGGAAGTACTTATCGTCATTGGAGAAGGCCTGGACAAGGCCGCCATCCAATCTATCTTCGAACGCGTTTAAGGAGGTCCAGCACTATGGAACAGGTCCGCACCGCCATCATCGGCACCGGCGTTATGGGGCGCAAATATGCCCAGATAATCGCTGCTGGTTCAGCTGCGCCACTCACCCTTACAGCCGTCGTTTGCCGCAGTATCGATGCTCAGCAGTGGGCAAAAGATACCCTGCCCACTGCAGTCCGTGTGTGCGAAAGTGCCGATGCACTCTACAACTATGCCGACGAATTCGATGCTGTGCTGGTCGTCACGCCGCATAAGAGCCACCCCGCTTTGGTGGAGCAGGCGTTCGCTCACGGCAAGCACGTTCTGTGCGACAAGCCCTCCGCTTCTTCTCTGTTGCCCGCCCTTGGCATGAATGCTGCTGCACAGCAGAGCGGACTGGTGTATGCCATGATGTTCCACCAGAGGATGTACCGTAAGTATCTGCGTCTGAAAGAGCTGCTCAGCACAGGGACTCTGGGCCAGATCCACCGCATTCAGCTGGAAAACAGCCGCTACTTCCGTACCTGGCTCTATCACCAGTCCGGCACGTGGCGCTCGAGCTGGGCGGGCGAGGGCGGCGGTGCTCTGCTCAATCAGGGACAGCACATCCTGGATATCTGGCAGTGGCTGTTCGGGATGCCCGAAAGCATCTATGCCATGATCCCCTTTGGAAAGTACAACAACTTCCTGGTGGATGACGAGGCGACTGTTCTGATGGAATATCCCGATGGCTGCACCGCCAGCTTCATCCTTTCCACAGGTGAAGGCAGCTACACTGAGCGGCTGGAGATCATCGGCTCCCACGGCACCGCCCTTCTGGAAGAGGACACCCTCACCCTTCGCACCTATCCGCAGGATACCGAGACCTATCGCCGCACCGCAGAATGTACCGAGCGGCAGAACTTTACCGAAACGGTCACTACCGAGCAGTTCCCGCCACAGGAGGAGCCTTACCCTGCCATGCTCTCAAACTTTGGCAACGCCATCCTGCACGGCGACCCGCTTGCTGCCCCCGGCATTGAGGGCACAAACGCTCTTATGCTCACCGATGCTGCCTATCTCTCGGCGTGGCTGGGACAAAAACTCACCCTGCCGCTGGATGCCGAACTCTTTGAACAGGAGCTGCAAAAGCATATCGAACAGGAGGCGCAGCATGGCTAAACAGCGTTTTCTGATCGTCGGCTCAGGCTGGCGTTCCCTGTTCTATCTGCGCATCGCCAAAGCTCTGCCAGAGCGATTCGAGGTCTGTGCCATGCTTTGCCGCACAGCGGAAAAAGCGGAACGGATGCAGCGGGAATACGGCGTATGCACCTCGGTTTCAGAAGAAGAATGTATCGCCATGCAGCCCGATTTCGTGGTCATAGCGGTCAACAAGACCAGCATCCCTGTAGTCTGCCGCCAGTGGGCACAGAGAGGCTTTGCCGTTTTGTGCGAGACGCCTGCCGCCATTGATGTCCCCACCCTCCACGAGCTTTGGGCACTGCACCAGCAGGGCGCAAAGATCCAGATCGCTGAACAATATTGGCGTTACCCCACTCTTGAGCGCCGTATCCGCCTTGCACAAAGCGGCATCCTTGGGCAGACAAAGCTGGTCCGCCTCTCGGTTGTCCACACTTATCATGCCGCCAGCCTTGCACGGCACTTTCTGGGGCTGCGCCCGCAGCCTGTGCGCATCACCGGCCAAAGCTGGCCAGAACCCGTCATCGAGACAGACTCCCGCTGGGGCCTTATCGAACATGGAGCTGAAAAGTCCTTTACCCGGCAGCTGTTCACGCTGGAGTTTTCCACCGGAAAGCTTGCCCTTGTGGATTTTTGCAGCGTACAGTATCACACCCTGCTGCGCAGCAGCCACACCAGTGTTCAAGGCGAACGAGGCGAATTGTTTGACGACACCCTGCGCTGTCTGGATGCTTCCGGGGTACCATTCTGCCGTACTTTGACGGAACAGGACAGCCCTGTCAGCCCCTTGCGTACCCTCGCCGCCGAGCGGAGCTTATCCGAAGACGAAACTGCCATCGCCCAACTCATGGACGGCATGGCCGCTTATCGAGATACGGGGGCTGAAGTCTATCCTTTTGCCGATGCGCTGGAGGATGCTTACCTCGCTATTTTGATGGAGCAGTCTCTTGCTACGCCCTGCGTCCCGGTGCAAAGCACCCCGCAGCCATGGCACCTGCTCTGATAGCACAAACAAAAAACCCGGGAACGACTTCGTTCCCGGGTTTTTATGTTCGATCTCAGAACTTGATCAGCGGGGTGCCTGCAGTCACATTGCCCTCAGCCACGACCTTCATCTCTGCCAGATCGTCACCATTCGTAACGACGATTGCAGTTGCGGTGGGGTGGCCTGCTGCACGGATCGCATTCAGGTCGATCTTCAGCAGCGGAGTGCCAGCCTTGACCTTGTCGCCTTCCTTGACCAGAGCGGTAAAGCCCTGACCCTTCATCTCAACAGTATCCATACCAACATGGATCAGCAGCTCAATGCCGTCATCGCTCTCCATGCCAACAGCGTGCAGAGTGTCTGCCACCTGGTTGACAGTGCCATCGAACGGAGCATACACGGTATCACCGGTCGGCTCAATGCCGCAGCCAGGACCAAGAATGCCCGTTGCAAAGGTCTCGTCAGGGATCTGCTCCTGTGCCAGAACGGTACCGTCCAGCGGTGCCATAACGGTCATAGCAGCGCCTGCAAACTTCGGCTCATTTTTAGCAGCCTTGCCAAACAGTTTGTCAAAAAAGCCCATAGTAAGTACTTCCTTCCTATCTCACGCTGTGGGGCAAGGTAACCCCCTCCCCGTTTTGTCCGCGTTTTTTATATATCAAAGATACCATACCCCACATAAAAAAGCAACCAGAATCTACACAAAAGGGGGCATCTATTTGCAATTACATCAGGTCGATCAGCTGTTCTACTTCTTCCATGCGGGTCGCCCAGCTGGTAGCAATGCGTACGACCGTATGTTCGGCATCGTATTTCTCCCAAAATCCGAACTTTGCTTTGCCTTCCAACGCCTGGAGCTGAGTATTTTCCAGCACAACAAAGATCTGATTGGTCGGCGAGTCCATAAAGAAGTGATAGCCCTTTTCTGCCAATCCCTTTTTAAGCGCATTGGCCGTAACAATAGCATTCTGGCTGATGCGGATATACAGGTCATCGGTAAACAGTACATCAAACTGGATGCCCAGCAGCCTGCCCTTTGCCAGCAAGGCCCCCTGCTGCTTTACCATGGTCATAAAATGTGCCGGAGCACCATGAGGAAATACCACTGCCTCACCGCACAAAGCACCCACTTTGGTACCGCCAATGTAAAACACATCGCACAGTTGTGCAATGTCCCGCAGCGTCACATCTGTCCCTTCGCTGACCAAACCATATCCAAGCCGTGCACCGTCCAGAAACAGCGGCATCTGATACTCCTGACAGACCTCATGCAGTGCTTCCAATTCCGCTTTGGTATAAAGCGTGCCATACTCTGTCGGATGCGAGATATATACCATACCAGGGAACACCATGTGGTCGTGGTTGCCATCTGCATAAAAAGTGGACACAAATTCTCTCACTGACTGCGCATCCAGTTTTCCGCTCTGATGCGGCAAGGTCAGCACTTTATGCCCGGTATACTCGATCGCACCCGCTTCGTGGCCGGCCACATGACCGGTATGGGCAGCGATCACGCCCTGCCAGCGCTGCAGAATGGATGCGATCACAATGGCATTGGACTGGGTCCCGCCGGAAATAAAACTGACATCTGCCTGCGGACAGCCACAAGACGTGCGGATCTTTTCCCTTGCGCTGGCGCAATAGGGATCCGTTCCATAACCCGATACCTTTTCCAGATTGGTCTCCATCATTTTTTTCAGGATAGCCGGATGTGCACCCTCACAATAGTCGTTCTCAAAGTAGAGCATGGTCATTCTCCTTTTTGCCACTCAAAAGATGTTTCTATTGTACGCTCCTGCAAATAGATTGTCAAACCGCACCGCCCGGATACGGCAAAGATTTTACTGCATCTTTAGATGTTTCATGGTATACTGAAATGACATTGTTGAATATCTTTTTTAAGGAGGTTTGCCGAATGAAAAAGCTCCGCCTGCGCGATGCACTGTTCACGTTAGGGTCCATGTGCATCGCCTGTATTGCTGTTTTATTCACACAGGAGATCACCGGCCGGATCGACGGTGTTGCCATGCTGATTTTTTTGCTGGCTGCTTTTATCACCTCGGTCTATACCGAAGGATACCTGTGGGGCATTGCCGCCTCTCTTATCAGTGTGCTGGCAGTCAATTTTGCTTTTTTATCTCCTTATTTCGCTTTCAACTTTACTGTGCCGGAAAATGTGTTTTCTGGCACAGCCATGCTGGTCGTTTCCATAATGACCAGTACCCTGACTACCCGTATCAAACGGCAGGAGCAACTGCGGGCCGAAAGCGAAAAAGAAAAACTGCGGGCTAATCTTTTGCGGGCTGTCTCTCATGATCTGCGCACACCTCTCACCTCGATCTATGGTGCCTGCTCCACCGTAGTGGATAATTATGATTCGCTGAGCAAAGAGCAGCAGCTAAAACTGCTGAAGGATACCTGCGAGGATGCGCAGTGGCTGACTCAAATGGTGGAAAATCTGCTTTCGATCACCCGTATTGGAGGCCAGAGTCAGCAGGTCACACTGCAAAAAAATCCTACTGTACTGGAAGAACTGATCGATGCCGTTGTAGTCAAATTCCGCAAGCGCTACCCCAGCATCCCCATCCAGCTGGACCTTCCGGAAGACTTTATTATCATTCCCATGGACTCTATGCTGATCCGCCAGGTATTGATGAACCTGCTCGAAAATGCTGCACTGCACGCCGATGGAATGCGGACATTGAGCCTGCGCGTTTTTACATTAGGGCAGCGGGCTGTATTCGAAGTACGGGATGATGGCTGCGGGATCTCAAAGGATCGGCTGAAGACCCTGTTCAGCGGCACAGCGAGCTCTGACACCAGCACCCCTGCTGACAGCGGAAAACACGGCATGGGCATCGGGCTATCGGTGTGCGCCGCTATCATCAAGGCACATGGCGGCGAGATCCAGGCCGAGAGCCGCCCTGGTAACGGAACTACGATCCGCTTCTGGCTGGAGACTGAACCCATTGAACTGGAGGACACAGAAAATGAGCAATAATAAATTCAAGGTACTGATCGTAGAAGATGAGGCCAATATCTGCAGTTTTATTGGAACCTTACTGGAGACCAATGGCTATCAGGCGCTGATCGCCAACACCTGCTCCATGGGTATTACCATGTTCGCCTGCCATAATCCGGACCTGATCATTCTGGACTTGGGCCTTCCCGATAAGGACGGCATGGAGCTGCTGTGCACTGTACGCCAAAAAAGCATGACCCCCATCATCGTGTTGTCCGCACGCACAGATGAAGCCGACAAGATCGGCTCCCTCGATATGGGTGCCAACGACTATATCAGCAAACCTTTTGGCACCGGCGAGCTTCTGGCACGGGTACGGGCCGCCTTGCGGATGCACCGTTACAGCATCGCCAATGCCTCTACGCCAAGCGGTGCATTTCAGGTACAGGGTCTGCGCATCGATTACGATCGCCGCAAGGTCTATGTGGACGGACAGGAGATCCATCTGACCCAGACGGAATATAATATCGTCGCCTTTCTTTCACAGCATTCTGGCCGCGTGATGACTTATGCTGCGATCGTGCGTGCCATTTGGGGCGACACCGATTGCGGCAGTACCAAAAAACTGCAGGTCAATATGGCAAATATCCGTAAAAAACTGGGCAGCACCCCCGGCAGCAATTCTTATATCCTCAATGAGCTTGGCGTTGGTTACCGCATGGTCGAAGACGAAACACACCCGGAGGACTAAGCTATGATAACTGCATTGCTGCTGTTTGCCGTTACCTATGTGTTGATGTTGGCATTGCCTAAATACCGTCCATGGGTGGCTCTGAGCAGTGCTGCTTCATTTCTTATACTAGGTCAGCTTGGACTTTATACGCTCAGCATTCCGGATGCACTGGCCGCTGTGGACTGGAACGTACTTCTGATGATGGCTGGCACCATGGGTACAGTATCTCTTTTCATCGAGAGCAAAATGCCTGCGCGGCTGGCAGAGCTGCTTCTGCTCCGTGTCTCGGATGTGCGTTGGGCCGTTTGTATGCTGGCCCTGTTCGCCGGGTTCGTCAGCGCTTTTGTGGACAATGTTGCCACTGTGTTGATGATCGCTCCGGTAGGCCTTGCCATCGCCCGTCGGCTCAGGATCTCGCCTGTACCAGTGCTTATTGCTATTGCAGTCTCTTCAAATCTGCAAGGCGCAGCCACCCTGGTAGGTGACACCACCAGTATCCTGCTTGGCAGTTTTGCACAGATGAATTTCTTTGATTTTTTCTGGATGAACGGCCGCCCCGGCATTTTCTGGGGCGTAGAGCTGGGGGCCTTGGTTTCTTTGGCGGTCCTGCTGTGGTTGTTCCGCAGTTTCCGGCAGCCAGTCCATGCCGATGTCGAGACCCAGGTGGAAGATGACGTTCCTACCGCACTGATGCTGCTGACCGTCGGCCTGTTGATCGTTGCTTCGTTTCTGCCTCAGCCAGACAGCGGGGTGCTTTATACTCTGTGGCAGCTCCGCAGCGGCCTGATCTGCGTTTTTCTTTGTCTGTTTGGAACTATCCGTGCCTGCTGGCGTCATCGCTCTGCAGCCCCTTTGGGACAGCTGTGGCAGGCACTGGATTTTGATACATTATTGCTGCTGTTCGGCTTGTTTATCGTGATCGAGGGCGTCCGTGCAGCCGGTGTCATCGACGCCGCTGCAGAGTTGTTCCACCAAATTGCCGGCGATGACCCGCTGCTCCTGTTTTTGCTTCTGGTGGCTGTATCTGTTGTACTGTCAGCCTTTATTGACAACATTCCCTACGTTGCAGCTATGCTCCCCGTTGTACAAGGCATTGCAGCCCGTATGAACGGCGGCGCTGGTGTTCCTCCAGAGGTCTTTTATTTCGGCCTGCTGATCGGTGCAACTCTGGGTGGCAATCTGACTCCCATCGGGGCCTCAGCCAACATTGCAGCTATCGGCATCCTACGCAAAGAAGGAGAGACCGTGCATACCGCAGACTTTGTGCGCATCGGTGTTCCCTTTACACTTTCTGCGGTCATTGCCGGTTCCGCCTATTTGTGGCTGGTCTGGGGCACAACTGTATAATGGATCCGCCTTCCCACCAGTTTTTTCAAATTCCAACGCATCTTCGAGCAATAAAATTTCTAAAAAAATAATTCAAAAAACGCTTGACATTTCTGCCAGCCGTGGTATAATAACTATCGTTCCGAGCGACACAGC
>CAYXQN010000054.1:0-11245 GCA_964466825.1 uncultured Faecalibacterium sp.
ATCAGCTTTGCCATCAAGCGCAGCGAGCAGGGGGTACGGTTCACCAACCCGCTGATGGAGTCCATCCGGGAGTTCTACCCGGAGGAGTTCCGCCTGGGCATGGAGTGTCTGGCCGAGATCCGCACCCGCTTCGGGGCTGACCTTGCGGACGACGAGGGCGCATTTATTGCACTGCACATCGTCAACGCTGAGCTGAACACCACCATGAGCGTGGTAAACGATGTGACACGTTTTGTGGATGGCTGTGTGCAGGTGGTGGAATACTTCTACAACTGCCACTTTGACCGCACCGGGCTGGACTTCAGCCGCTTTACGGTGCATCTTCGCTTTTTTGCACAGCGCGTATTCCAGGGCAAGCAGGAGCAGGCCGGGGACGAACACGACGAAATGTTCCGTGCGCTGATCGCCCGCAACTGCAGCGAACATTATAAATGCGCCTGCTGCATTGCCGAGTATGTGCAAAAAACCTGGAACAAGACCCTTTCGGACGAGGAGCTGGTGTTCCTCACCATCCACCTCAAACGCATCCGGATGGGAAAATAATGTTTCTTTCGCAGGGTGAAGTCGCGACCGCCCGGCATGAGAATAGATTTCGTTTTACTGCATCTGTATTCAAGGAAAAGGAGAACTCTATGAAAGATAAGATCTTTGGCGTGCTCCAGCGTGTTGGCCGCAGCTTTATGCTGCCCATCGCACTGCTGCCTGTCGCCGGTCTGCTGCTGGGTATCGGCAGCTCGTTTACCAATGAGACCATGCTGGCTGCTTACGGCCTGAACAGCGTGATCCATCCTGGCACCATCATCTACACCATCCTGGACGTTATGAGCCAGACCGGCAACGCCGTGTTCAACAACCTGGCTCTGCTGTTTGCCATGGGCGTTGCCATTGGTATGGCACGCAAGGAAAAGGAAGTTGCCGCTCTGTCCAGTGCGGTCGCTTACATCATCATGAACACCGCGATCCAGGCCATGATCAACGCAGCCGGCGGCGTGGAGGCTATGCCTGCAAACTCCACCACCACCATGCTGGGCATCACCACCCTGCAGATGGGCGTGTTTGGCGGTATCATCGTTGGTCTGGGCGTTGCTGCTCTGCACAACAAGTTCTATAAGATCGAGCTGCCTCAGGTTCTGGCCTTCTTTGGCGGCACCCGCTTTGTGCCCATCGTCAGCGCCATCGCCTACCTGGTGGTCGGTATCGCAATGTTCTACCTCTGGCCCGTTGTCCAGACCGGCATTGCTGCTCTGGGCGATCTGGTCCAGGCTTCCGGCTACGTTGGCACCTTTATCTACGGCCTGCTGGAGCGTGCGCTCATCCCCTTCGGTCTGCACCATGTGTTCTACACTCCGTTCTGGCAGACCGCTGTGGGCGGCACCGCTGTCATCGACGGCGTGACCGTTGCCGGTGCGCAGAACATCTTCTTTGCAGAGCTGGCTTCCAAGTCCACCACCGTGTTCTCGGTGGAGGCTACCCGCTTTATGGCTGGTAAGTTCCCCTTCATGATGTTCGGTCTGCCCGGCGCTGCTCTGGCCATGTACCGCTGCGCTAAGGACGACAAGAAGAAGGTCGCTGGCGGCCTGCTGCTGTCTGCTGCACTGACTGCGTTCCTGACCGGTATCACCGAGCCGCTGGAGTTCACCTTCATCTTTGTGGCTCTGCCCATGTACGCTGTGCACTGCGTGCTGGCCGGCCTGTCCTTTATGCTGATGCACATCTTCAACGTTGGCGTTGGCATGACCTTCTCCGGCGGCCTGATCGATATGGTGCTGTTCGGCGTGATGCAGGGCAACGCCAAGACCCACTGGGTCTGGATCGTTGTCGTGGGCGCTGTCTACTTTGTGCTGTACTACCTGGTGTTCCGCTTTATGATCACCAAGTTCGACTACAAGACCCCGGGCCGTGAGGACGCCGAGGAAGTCAAGCTGTACACCCGTGCCGACGTGAACGCCCGTGATGCTGCTGCCAGCGTTGCCGGCGAGGCAGACCCGGTCAGTGCCCTGATCGTGGAAGGCCTGGGCGGCAAGAGCAACCTGTCTGATGTGGACTGCTGCGCTACCCGCCTGCGTGTCACCGTCAAGGACGCTGCTCTGGTCAAGCAGGATGCCCTGAAGGCTTCCGGTGCTTCCGGCATCATCTGCAAGGGCAACGGCGTGCAGGTCGTGTACGGCCCCAAGGTCGCCGTCATCAAGGCTAAGCTGGAGGAGTACCTGGAAAGCGCTCCCGCAGCCGCTGCTGCTCCTGCTGTGAGCGCAGCCCCCGCTGCCGCCGCACAGGACACCGTGCTGGCTGCCTGCCTAAACGGTACCGTCGTTCCCCTGGCTGAGGTCAAGGACGAGGCTTTTGCAAGCGGCGCTCTGGGCGACGGCATTGCCATCGAGCCCACCGACGGCGAGCTGGTCGCTCCTGCTGACGGTGAGATCTCCTCTACCTTTGAGACCCACCATGCTGTTGGCATGACCACCACCGACGGCGCTGAGCTGCTGATGCACATCGGCATCGACACCGTCAAGCTGGGCGGCAAGCACTTCACCTACCTGGTCAACGAGGGCGACAAGGTCAAAAAGGGTCAGCCCCTGATCCGCTTTGAGCTGGAGGAGATCCGCAAGGCTGGCTATCCCCTGACCACCCCGCTCATCGTGTGCAATACCGATGAGTATGCTGCGGTCACCGCAAAGGCTTCCGGCAGCATCAAGCAGGGCGAGGCTCTGCTGGAGCTGAAGCACTGATCTCTCAGGCTCTCGGCCCGTATCCTGTAATATAATTGAGGCAGGTGCATGAAAATGCACCTGCCTTTTTTGATGCCCTGCGCCCGGATCACCGCCCCGGTTTTGTTCTGTTTCGAAGCATATTGACAAAACACTATCAATGTGATACAGTATCTCCAGCGAAAGTTCAAATCTGAATTTTTTTCAAAAACTGAACAAGAGGGAGAAATCAGCATGAAACTCACAGACAAGGTCATGGTCGTTACCGGCGCATCCTCCGGCATGGGCAAAGCCATTGTGGAGGCTTGCGTCAAAGAAGGCGCAAAGGTCGTGGCAGTTGCACGCCGCAAAGAGCGGCTGGAGCAGCTGGCAGAGTCCCTGAAGGACGAGGCCGGTGCAGTGGCTATTTATGTAGGCGATGTTTCGTCCCGTGAGACCAACGAAGGCATGATCGACTTTGCCATCGAGACCTTCGGCGGCCTGGATGTTCTGATCAATAACGCCGGCATCATGGATGACATGAGCCCCATTGGCGATGCCACCGACGAAAAGTACGAGCAGGTCATGAAGGTCAATGTCTACGGTCCCTTTGCCGCCATCCGGAAAGCCGTTGGCTACTTCAAGGCCAACAACAAGCCCGGCAACATCATCAATGTCACCTCTGAGGGCGGCACCCACAGCTGCGCCGGCGCCATCTACTGCGCCTCCAAGGCTGCTATGAACTCCATCACCAAGAACACTTCCTTTATGTATCAGAACGACAACATCCGCTGCAACGCCATTGCTCCCGGCGGTATTGCCACCGAGATCAGCAATTCGATGGGTATGCCCAACATGAGCGGCTACAGCCGTGTCAAGAACGTGCTGTCCTGCTCCCCTGCCCCCGGCACGCCGGAGCAGATCGCTGCTGCAGCCGTCTTCCTGTCCAGCGATGATTCCAGCTATGTCAACGGCGTGATCCTGCCGGTAGACGGCGGCTGGTGCGCAATGTAACCACAACACAAAAGCTTTTGGCAGGTACGTCCCTGAGGCGTACCTGCTTTTTTTGCGGCTGATGATAAAAAGAAGAACCGCCAAAGGAGGTTCCCTTTGGCGGTTCTTCTTATGGTAGGAGGATCAAAAATGATCGTCACATAGAGTCTTAGTTCAGGATGGTCTGCTCGGTCTCGATGTCGAACAGGTGGACCTTACGGGGGTCAAATGCAACGCGGACGGTGTCTCCGTTACGAGCCTTGGAGGTGGGAGCCACACGAGCGGTCATCTTGTTGCCCTTGTACTGCAGGTACAGGTAGATCTCAGCGCCCATCATCTCAGAGACATCGACCTGAGCATCCAGCTGGCAGTCGGTGTGCTTTGCCATAAACTCGGGCTCGTCATCGATATCCTCAGGACGGATGCCCATCTTGATCTTCTTGCCGACGTAAGCGTCCAGCTTGCCGTCTGCAGTCTTGTCCTTGGGCAGGGGGATGATGTCGCCGCCCAGGTCAACAGCGTACTGATCGCCGTTCTTGACCAGAGAGCCGTCCAGGAAGTTCATCTGGGGGCTGCCGATGAAGCCTGCAACGAACATATTGCAAGGCATATCGTACAGGTTCTGGGGAGTATCGACCTGCTGGATGATACCGTCCTTCATAACGACGATACGATCGCCCATGGTCATAGCCTCGGTCTGGTCGTGGGTAACGTAGATGAAGGTGGTAGCCAGCTTCTTGTGCAGCTTGATGATCTCGGTACGCATGGAGGTACGCAGCTTAGCGTCCAGGTTGGACAGAGGCTCGTCCAGCAGGAAGACTGCCGGGTTACGGACCATTGCACGGCCCAGAGCAACACGCTGACGCTGACCACCGGACAGAGCCTTGGGCTTGCGGTCCAGCAGGTGCTCGATCTCCAGGATCTTAGCAGCCTCGTGCACGCGCTTGTCGATCTCGTCCTTCGGGGTCTTGCGCAGCTCCAGGCCGAAAGCGATGTTCTTGTAAACGGTCATGTGGGGGTACAGAGCGTAGCTCTGGAACACCATTGCGATATCACGATCTTTGGGAGGAACGTCGTTGATCAGACGGCCGCCGATGTACATCTCGCCCTTGGAGATCTCCTCCAGACCAGCGATCATACGCAGGGTGGTGGACTTGCCGCAGCCAGAGGGGCCGACGAAGATGATGAACTCCTTGTCCTGGATCTCCAGGTTGAAGTCGGTAACAGAGGGAGCGGTTGCGCCCGGGTAGATCTTGTAGATATGCTGGCAGCTGATCGAAGCCATAATCTTAATCCTCCATAAAAATTCATCAGTAATTGGAGCGCTCTTGACGGCGCCTCGGTTCGTTGGTATTATAATAACAGATAATTTTGTGATATGAAATAGCATTTTATTGATTAGAGGTGTCAGATATTGCTTTTTGACTGGAACCGCATTGCCGCCCCTGCCGCTGTGCAGGATCTTCAGCTCACAGCGCCCTGTACCCTCAACGGCGAGGGACTCTGGGTCTGCCTTGTTTCCAGCGGCAGCTGCACTGCACAGTTCACCGCCAGCGGCACACTGCCGGCCGGTCCGGCCCTGCAGCTGCCGCCCCAGTCCGTCCCGGCCGGACACCTGATCCTGAGCCGCGCCCCGCTGGAGCTCGCCCCGGATGAGAGCTGCCATCTGCTCTGCGTCCAGCTTACCGGGCAGGGTGCCGCACAGCTTCTGGCCAACCTGAAGGAGCTGCCCTTTTTGGCCAAAGGCAGTTCCTGCCCTGCTGCTGCCGAGCTTTTGGGCCGCCTTTCTGCCGAAAAGGAGAGCCATAGCCGTGCCCGCAGTCAGCTGGCCTTTGCCCTGCTGTGCGAGCTGTCCGATGCCGACAGCGCCGCCCCCGCTCTGCCGCCTCTGGTGCAGTCTGCCATCGAGGACATCCGGGAAAACTATGCCGGCTTGTACGGCGTGGAGGAACTGAGCGAGCGGCTGGGCGTTTCCAAAAGCCATCTGGTGCGCACCTTTACCGCAGCCGTCGGGGTCTCGCCGGGGCGGTATCTTACCACCGTTCGCATTGAAGCCGCTCAGCGGCTGCTGCTCCACCGGGAATACACTCTGGATATCGTTGCCAGCCTGTGCGGTTTTTCCGGAGCAAACTATCTGTGCCGGGTATTCAAAAAAGAAACCGGCCATTCTCCCGCACAGTGGCGGGCAATGGCCGGTCACACCGCACAGCCCGGGCTTTCGGCCACCGAGACGATGCGGGAAAAGGAACTGTATGTATAAGGAACAGGTACTTTCTTATTCCTTCTTTTTCCGCAGCAGAAGGACCAGAGTCAGTACCGCGGTCAGGGCTTCGGCTGCAGGGAATGCTGCCCACACGCCGTCCATGCCGAACAGTGCGCTGAGCACCAGCGAGCAAACTACGATCGCCGCCATGCCGCGGCAGATGGAGGTGATGGATGCCTCCACCGGACGGTCCACCGCCCCCAGATACCCTGCCGCTACGATGTTGAAGCCTGCAAAGAGATAACCTATAAAGTAGATGCGCATTCCCGTGTGGGCAAACTGCGCCATCTGGACCGAGTTTTCGCTGTTGAACCAGCTCACCAGGGTGTCGGTCATACCAAATACCACCGCATACAGCAGCACGGCCAGCGCAACCGCCGTCACGCTGCCCAGCACCAGCAGTTTTCTGGCACCCTTGTGGTCACTTTTGCCGTAGCAACGGCTCACTAGCGGCTGCGCACCCTGCGCCACACCGTTGAACATTGCCGTTGCGACCAGTGCAAAGTTGGCTACCACGCCATAAGCCGCCACTGCCACATTGCCGGAAAGGTGCAGCAGCAGCAGATTGAACACCGTGGTAGTCACGCCGGAGGACATCTCCCCCACAAAGCCGGAGATGCCCAGCTGGCAGCTCTGCGCCAGCAGCCTTGCCGACGGGCGCTGCCGCACGAACTGCAGGCTGTTTTCCTTTTTGAAAAAGTGCCGGCTGCAGACGGCAATGCTGATCAAGGGCGATGCGGCAGTTGCCAGCGCTGCACCGGACAGCCCCAGCCCCATGGGGAACATGAACACATAGTCGAACACCACATTGAACAGACTGCCGCTCAGCGTACCCAGCATGGCAAGCGACGGGTCTCCGTCGTTGCGCACAAAGGCGGACACGATGTAGTTGCACATAAAAAAGGGCGTGAACAGCAAAAAGATGCGGGTATAGCCAATGCCCAGCTCCACGATCTGCGCGTCACCGCCCATCAGCCGCAGCAGTACCTGCGGGCAGAAGATGCCCGCCAGAACAAAGGGGATGCTGAGCAGACAGGCACAAAAAATGCCGTTGGAAAAATAGCGCTGGCCGTGCTCATCGCCCTGCGCCCGCAGGATGGCATACCGGGTGGCAGCACCCAGGCCAATCATGGAACCAATGGCAAAGATGAAGTTGTAGATGGGCAGGCAGAGGTTGAGCATGGCAATGCCATCTGTGCCGGACGCCTGCGCAATAAAATAGGTGTCTGCCAGAATGTAGCAGGATGTACCCAGCAGACCAAAAATGTTCTGCGACACATACTTTGCAAACTGTTTTGTCAGGTCCATAGAGGGATCTTCTCCTTATCCAAAAACAAAAGCGCCTTGCCCTGCATCCTTCAATGGCCTACGGATGCACGGTACAGCGCTCAAAAACTCCTCTGTTCTCCATCCGGCGACGGAGACAGCGCACGTTATCCGGGTTATTGTAGCATACCCACCCAGCCAAGTCAACCCCAGAAAATGCTTTGCCATAAAAAGGTCAGAGAGGAAGACTGTGTATGAACATCACCGAGTTTGCCCAATATGCAGGGGTCTCCAAGGCGGCGGTCAGCCGCTATTTCAACGGCGGCTATCTCAGTGCCGAAAAGCGTGCAAAAATCGAGGCTGCCGCCGAGGCCACCGGCTACCGCCCCAGTGCACAGGCGCAGATGCTGCGTACCCGCCGCACCCGTCAGATCGGGGTTGTGCTGCCCAAACTCTCCAGCGACAGCTGCCCCCGGATGCTGGAAGGCATTGGCAGCGTACTGGAGCAATACGGCTATCAGCTTTTGCTCATCAATACCGCCAACGACCCCCAAAAGGAGCTGCGCGCACTGGACACTCTGCGGGACCACACAGTAGACGGCGTGATCCTGATCGCCACCCTGTTTACCCCGGAGCACAAGGCAATGCTGGAGCACCTGCGGATCCCGGTGGTCATTCTGGGGCAGCAGTTCCCGGGGTTTTGCTCGGTATACCACGATGACTTTGGCGCAGCACAGGCTGCAACGGCGCATCTGCTGCAAAAAGGCTGCCGGGCACCGGGGTATCTGGGTGTGACCATGCTGGATGCTGCCGCCGGCCAGCAGCGCCGTGCCGGATACGAAGCCGCCCTCCGGGCTGCCGGGCTGGGCGTTTATCCGCAGCGGATGCTGGTGGCAAAATTCAACGCCGAGTCCGGCTACGAGCAGGCCAAAATTCTTTTGGAGCGTCAGCCCCAGCTGGACGGTCTGTTCTGCGCCACCGACGCCATTGCGCTGGGTGCCATGCAGTATTGCCGGGAGCAGGGCATCGGCATCCCGCAGGAGCTCATGATCTCCTCCATCGGTGACAACAGATCCGGCCGATGCGCCTATGTCCCCCTGACCAGCGCCCACCTGCATTACCGCACTGCCGGGCAGGATGCTGCCGCTCTGCTGATGGAACGCCTGACCGACCCCCACGCCGTACCCCGCAGCCAGATGCTGGGGTTTGAGCTGCGGCTGCGGGCAAGCACCGGTGATTGAATCCCCTCTGTTGGCAGCCTGCCCAAAAACGCCTTGCAGTTTTGTCACTTTTGCCTGTCCCGGATATGAAACCATGTGAAATCAATAACACATCCACTCGGAACTTTATGCGGCCTGCGAATGGAAAAACCGGTTGTAACAGCGTATAATAAGGCCAGTGAAATCAATTTCAGCAAATCTTCCAAACAAGAAAAGGAGACTTCCGGTATGGACTACAAACTTTCCGCACAGCAAGTCCTGGACTGCGTAGGCGGCGCCCAGAACATTCTTTCTGCCGCACATTGTGCTACCCGGCTGCGGCTGGTCATTGCCGACAACAGCAAGGTCAACAAAGCCGCTCTGGAAAATGCCGAAGGCGCCAAAGGCGTGTTTGAAGCACAGGGCCAGCTGCAGATCATCTTTGGCACCGGTACGGTGAACAAGGTGTATGACGAGTTCCTGGCACTGTCCGGCCTGGAGGGCGGCACCAAGGAGCAGGCCAAGCAGGCCGCAGCCTCCAAAGCGCCCTGGTATCAGCGTGCCATCAAGACGCTGGGCGATATCTTTGTGCCCATCATCCCGGCCATCGTAGCCTCCGGCTTTTTGATGGGCCTGATGGAAGCGCTCAACTTTATGGTGAACAACGGCTTTGTGAGCATCGACACCACCGGCTCGCTGTATGTGTTCGCCAAGCTCTTTTCCAACACGGCCTACACCTTTTTGCCCATCCTGATCGCCTACTCCGCCGCCAAGGTGTTCGGCGGCAACCCCTATCTGGGTGCGGTCATCGGCATGATCATGATCCACCCCGACCTGCAGAACGCATGGACCGTTTCCAACGGTGTCAACGTGATGCAGCCGGTGTTCGGCGGCCTGTACTCGGTGCCGCTGGTAGGCTATCAGGGCCATGTCATCCCGGTCATCATCGCCGTATGGCTCATGTGCCAGATCGAAAAGCGGCTGCATAAGATCGTGCCTGCCATGTTCGATCTGTTCGTCACTCCGCTGGTATCCGTGTTCGTCACCGGCTACCTGACCCTCGCTGCCATCGGTCCGGTCTTTACCAGTCTGGAAAACAGCATCATCACCGGTGTGCAGGCGCTCATCACCCTGCCCTACGGCATCGGCTCTTTTGTGATGGGCGGCCTGTATGCCATCACCGTGGTAGCCGGCATCCATCATATGTACACCCTCATCGATCTGGGTCAGCTGGCCCGTTACGGCTTTACCTACTGGCTGCCGCTGGCAAGTGCGGCCAACGTGGGTCAGGGCGGCGCTGCACTGGCAGTTGCCCTCAAGAGCAAGGATGCCAAGGTCAAGGCCATGGCACTGCCCTCGGCACTGTCGGCCTGCATGGGCATCACCGAGCCTGCCATCTTCGGCGTGAATCTGCGCTATGTCAAGCCCTTTGCAGGCGGCCTGGCAGGCGGTGCCTGCGGTGCACTGTACGCCAGCATCGTGGGGCTGGGTGCCACCGGCACCGGCGTTACCGGCATCTTTGGTGTGCTGCTGCATCTGCACAGCCCTCTGCAGTACATTATCATGATGGCGATCGCATTCGGCGTGTCCTTTGTGGTCACCTGGCTCATCTGGACCCCGGAGGATGCACAGTAAATGAACGCATTGCAACGCGACTTAAAGCAGCTCGTGCCGCTGGCCGAGCAGCTGGGCAGAGAACAGGTGGAGGCCGACCCTTACCGCCAGCGCTTCCACCTGCAGCCCCCGGTGGGCTGGCTCAACGACCCCAATGGTCTGTGCTGCTACGGCGGCGCATACCACGCCTTTTTCCAGTATGGCCCCTTTGATGTAAACGGCGGTGTCAAGCACTGGGGGCACGCAAAGAGTACCGACCTGCTCCACTGGGAGGCTCTGCCCGTGATGCTCTACCCGGACAGTGACTTTGACTGCCACGGGGTCTACTCCGGCTCGGCACTGGTGGAAGGGCAGACCATGTACCTTTACTACACCGGCAACGTCAAGCACCCCGGTGACTATGACTATATCACGCAGGGGCGCGGCCACAACCTCTGCCTTGCCATCAGCCGCAACGGTGTGACGGCGGAGCAGAAGCAGTGCCTGATGTACAACCGGGACTACCCTGCTGATCTCACCTGCCATGTGCGGGACCCCAAGGTGTTCGCCTATGAGGGGCGCTATTATATGGTGCTGGGGGCACGCACACTGGACGACAAGGGCGAGGTGCTCGTGCTGGAAAGCACCGACAAGCTCCACTGGCAGCACATCAACACCCTGACCACCCCGGAGCCGTTCGGCTATATGTGGGAGTGTCCGGATCTGTTCGAGGTGGACGGGCAGTGGTTCCTTGCGGTGTCCCCGCAGGGCATCCAGACCCAGAACGTGTACGGCTGCGGTTACTTTGCCGTGTACGGCGACTGGCGCAGCGAGTGCCGGCTTGGTCAGTACCGGGAGATGGACTACGGCTTTGACTACTACGCTCCCCAGAGCTTTGCCGATACCCTCGGCACGGCACGCCGGGTCCAGATCGGCTGGATGGGTATGCCGGATGCAGAATATGCAAACCCTGCCACTGTGGCGCACGGCTGGCAGCACTGCATGACCGTTCCCCGGCTGCTGACCTGCGGCAAGGGCGATGTCCTTCTGCAGGCCCCAGTGCCGGAGCTGGCTGCACAGCGCGGCACCGGCATCCCTCTGGCAGAGGGTGCAAGCGTGCAGGCAGGCCCCTGCTTTGACCTGACCGCTGCCCCCTCCGGAGACTTTACCCTGACCATTGCGCAGGGCGTGCAGCTGGTGTATACTGAACAGACCCAAACCTGCGGGCTGCGCTTTTTGCAGGCAGA
>CAYXQN010000055.1:0-11139 GCA_964466825.1 uncultured Faecalibacterium sp.
TTGCTGGTGCGGCTGCCCTCGGCAATGGTGTAGCCCTTGACCCGGAACAGACGTCCCTTATTGGTCACGAACAGCACCTGGTCGTGCGTGGAGCCAACAAACATCTCCTGCACGATATCGTCTTCCTTGCGGGTCATGCCGGAAATGCCGCGGCCGCCGCGCTTCTGTGCCTGATAGGTCTCCTTGAGCTGGCGCTTGATATAGCCCGCTTCGGTCAGGGTGTAGACACACTGTTCCTCCGCGATCAGATCTTCGATGTCCACCTCGCCGGATACCGACTGGATCTCGGTGCGGCGCTCGTCGCCAAAGCGCTTCTTCATCTCCAGCAGTTCTTCCTTGACGATCGCCAGAACACGGACGTCATTTGCCAGAATGTCTTCCCAGTCCTCGATCTTTGCGTGCAGACCAGCCAGTTCCTCCTCGATCTTGAGGATCTCCAGACCAGCCAGGCGGCCCAACTGCAGCTTGACGATGGCATCTGCCTGCACATCATCAAAGCCGAACTTCTCCATGATGGCAGCCTTTGCTTCTGCCATGCCGCCCTTGCAGGAGCGAATGGTCGCGATCAGTTCGTCCACGATATCGGTCGCCTTTTTCAGGCCTTCCAGAATATGTGCACGCTCTTTTGCCTTTCTCAGATCAAACTGAGTCCGGCGGCGCACGACCTCATCCTGGAACTCGACATACTTCTGGATCATCTGCTTCAGGGTGAGCACCTTGGGCACCTTGTGGTCAATGGCCAGCATGATCACGCCCACGGTATCCTGCAGCTGGGTATACTGGTACAGCTGATTCAGCACGACCTGTGCATTTGCGTCCTTGCGCACATCCACCACGATGCGCATACCCTTACGGCTGGTCTCATCGTTCAGACCGGTAATGCCTTCAATGCGCTTTTCCTTGACAAGGTCTGCCATATGCTCGATCAGACGGGCCTTGTTGACCATATAGGGGATCTCGGTGATAATGATCTGAGTGCGCCCGTTCTTGAGTTCCTCAATGGTCGCACGACCACGCAGGGTGATCTTGCCGCGGCCGGTCGCATAGGCCGCACGGATGCCGCTGCGGCCCATGATAATGCCAGCAGTAGGGAAGTCCGGTCCCTTGATGTGTTCCATCAGGCCGGGCAGATCGATATCCGGATCATCAATGTAGGCCACGCAGCCGTCAATGACCTCGCCCAGGTTGTGGGGCGGGATATTGGTCGCCATACCAACAGCAATACCCTGGCTGCCGTTTACCAGCAGGTTCGGGAAGCGGCTGGGCAGAACACTTGGCTCCTTCTTGGTTTCGTCAAAGTTAGGATCCCAGTTGATGGTATCTTTATCGATGTCGGTCAGCATCTCGACCGCCATACGGCTCATACGGGCCTCAGTATAACGATAAGCAGCGGCGGGGTCGCCGTCCACCGAACCGAAGTTACCCTGACCGTCTACCAGCGGGTAGCGCAGCGAGAAATCCTGTGCCAAACGGACCATTGCATCGTAAACGGACGAGTCGCCGTGAGGGTGATAAGAACCCAGCACCGCACCAACGGTATCGGCAGACTTGCGGTATGCATGGTTGGGGTCGTTGCCGCGCTCATGCATGGTATACAGAATACGGCGGTGGACCGGCTTCAGACCGTCGCGCACATCCGGCAGCGCACGGGATACGATGACCGACATGGAGTAGTCCAGAAATGCGGTCTCGATCTCCTTTTTGACATCGCGGATGATCTTTTTGGTACCAGTCCCCGGTATCATCACATAATCTTCTTCCATTTGTTCCTCCGTGAGATCGATCTTCCCGCCCCAAAACCGGGCAGGGAAGGATAAGTTTTATCGTTGTGTAGGATCGAGCAGATTCTTTTCTTATTTACACATCCAGCTTTGCATACTGTGCGTTCGTCTCGATGAAACGGCGGCGAGGCTCGACCTGGTCGCCCATCAGGATCGTAAACGCCTCATCTGCCTTTTCTGCATCGTCGATGGTGATCTGCACGATGACACGATTATCCGGGTTCATGGTGGTCTCCCAGAGCTGGTCCGGGTTCATCTCACCAAGGCCCTTATAGCGGCTGATCTTTGCGCCGGGCATCTCCTGTGAGAGGATCGCCATTTCTGCGTCGTTGTAGGCGTATTTGACCGTATTGCCCTTCTGCACCTTGAACAGCGGGGGCTGTGCCACATAGACATGCCCCTGCTCGATGAGCGGGCGCATATAGCGGAAGAAGAAGGTCAGCATCAGGGTACAGATATGCGAACCGTCAACGTCCGCATCGGCCATGATGAACACTTTGTCATAGCGCAGCTTGGTGATATCAAATTCTTCACCAATGCCGCAGCCCAGTGCCAGCACGACCGGCATCAGCTTGTCGTTGCCATAGATCTTGTCTGCGCGTGCCTTTTCCACGTTGAGCATCTTGCCCCACAGCGGCAGGATGGCCTGGATCGCAGAGTCACGGCCCATCTTGGCAGAACCGCCTGCAGAGTCACCCTCGACGATGAAGATCTCAGTGCGGGAGGGGTCTTTTTCGCGGCAGTCTGCCAGCTTACCGGGCATACGGCTGGTCTCCAGTGCACTCTTGCGGCGCACCAGTTCACGGGCCTTTTTCGCTGCTGCACGGGCACGTGCTGCCTGCGTTGCCTTTTCAAAAATAGCCTTTGCTACACCGGGGTTCTCCTCAAAGAACTCAGTGAGTTTGGTATAGACCATGTTCGCCACAAGGGTACGGATCTCGGTATTGCCCAGCTTTGCCTTGGTCTGACCTTCGAACTCTGCTTCCTGCAGTTTGACCGAGATGACACAAATCATGCCCTCGCGCACATCTGCGCCGGACAGGTTCTCGTCTTTTTCCTTGAGCAGACCGTGGCTGCGGCCGTACTCGTTGAATACACGGGTCAGGCTGGACTTGAAGCCTTCCTCGTGGGTACCGCCATCCGGCGTGTTGACGTTGTTGGCAAAGCTCAAAAGCAGCTCGTTATAGCTGGAGTTGTACTGCAATGCGATCTCGGCCATGCCACGGTCAGTCTGCCCCTTCAGGTAGATGACACCGGGGTGCAGCACTTCCAGATCACGCTTTTCGCCCAGATAGGTGACAAAACTCTTGATACCGCCCTCGTAGCACATGACCTCAGTGCGGTAGCATGGCTCACCCTCCTGACCGTCCTCCAGAACAGGGGTGTACAGCTCGCGCTCATCGATCAGGCTGATTTTGACACCGGCGTTCAGGAAGCTCTCCTCGCGCAGGCGCTTTTCCAGCGTGTCAAAATTGTACACGGTGGTATCCTTGAACATCTCCGGGTCCGGCTTAAAGGTGACACGGGTTCCGGTCACGCCGTCTGCAACGGTGCCAAGGCACTTCAGATCTCCATCCGGCTCGCCACGACGGAAAGTCTGCTCATACTCCTTGCCATCACGGCGGACGTTGACGGTCAGCCATTCCGAGCAGGCGTTAACGACCGACGCACCAACGCCATGCAGACCACCGGCCACTTTATAACCGGAGTTCTCACCGCCGAACTTGCCGCCGGCATGCAGGATGGTATAAACAACGGTCACTGCCGGCAGACCGGTATCGGACTGAATGTCCACTGGGATACCGCGGCCGTTATCGGTGACCTGGATGATATTATCCTTCAGGATCTTGACCTCGATATGATCGCAGTAGCCTGCCAAAGCTTCATCAATGGCATTGTCCACGATCTCGTAGACCAGATGATGCAGGCCCCGCTCGCCGGTGGAGCCGATATACATACCGGGACGCTTACGCACAGCCTCCAGGCCTTTCAGCACCTGGATCTCACTGGCGTTATACTCATGGTCGGTAGCGGTCTCGGCATTGGTACTGGTAATGATTTCTTCTGCCATTTCCTTTCTCCCTTGTTCCTAAAATCAGTTTTCTGTATCGATAAGGCCGTGCGCCAAAGCAGCACAGCTCGTCATAAGCTTTTATTCGATCATTTTTTCCGCTCTGCGGCGCAGCGCTGCAGGGGACAGCTCCGAAAGATACACCGTGTCCACCATTGCGCCATCTGCCAGAACATAACTTTGGGGCAGCTCATCTGAAAGACTCACCACTGCTCCATTCTTCTGCGCATAGTTCAAAAATTCCCGTCCCCGTGGAGAGATGGTCGTGGTCTCCAGATTGAAGATCCCGATGATGTCCCGGTCGTTCAGAACATAGTCGCGCCCCAGATGAATATACATAGTGTATTTTTTAGCACTCCCCGTTATGCTCTGCTCAAAACGCCGCCGTCCATGCGGTAGACCTTGCCGTCCGTTTTGAGAAAAGCGGTATCATCACAGCTGGTCACAAATGTCTGCTTTTCTTTCATGCGGGTAAGCAGATATTGTTTACGGCCGTCGTCCAGCTCACTGAGCACATCGTCCAGCAAAAGCACCGGATGTTCTCCGGTAATGTGGGCAGCCGCAGCCGCTTCTGCCATTTTCAAGGACAATACCACACTGCGCTGCTGTCCTTGGCTTGCAAACACCTTTGCCGGCTGATCATCCAGCAAAAGCTCCAGATCTTCCCGGTGGACTCCGCACAGACTTTGGCCCGCACGCAACTCCTCGTTCTGGCGTAAACGCAAAAGTTCAGCCAGACCTCCCGATTCAAACTGTGCCAGATACCGTATGCTCATCCGCTCCGCTCCATGCGAAAGTTCCTCATAGTTCGCACAGGCGATCGGAGCCATCAGTGCAAGGTATTCCCGGCGCTTTTTCTGCAGCAGCTCACCCTGGGCGGCCAACTCAACATTCAGCACCTCAAGCAACGCACATTTTTCTGCATAAGGGCGTTCTTGCCCGGTTGCAGAATGTCGAAGAAGCGCATTTTTCTGTTGCAGCACCCGGACATAGCGCCGGTAGGTGGCAAGGTAGCCGGGGTAGAGCTGGCACAGGGCTGCGTCCAGAAATTTGCGCCGGCCTTCCGGTGCACCCTTTACCAGGCTCAGATGTCCGGGATCGAACACGACTGCCGGAAAACTGCCGGCCAGTCCAGCTGCCCGTTTGGGCGGCGCACCATTGACCGAAGCATACCGCCCCGGGCGCTGTGCTTCCGGTGTGCCCACCGTAATACGGACCCGGGCCGGATCATCCGGTTCCTGGTCCTCCTGCCGTGCACGCTGGGTCACGGCATCCAGTACCGCAAATGTTTCTCCACGGCGCACAAGCTCAGCATCTTTCCCGCCCCGGAAGCTCTTTCCGCCGGTCAGCAACCAGACAGCCTCCAGCAGGTTCGTCTTGCCCTGACCGTTATTGCCGCAGATCACCGTCAATTCCCGGCCAGGTTCCAGCTGTGCCGAGACGATATTACGATAATTTTGTACTTCCAGCGAAAGCAGACGCATTTATCTGCCCTGCCCAACTTCCACGCTCTGGCCATCCAGCTCGATCACATCGCCCGGCACACACTTTTTGCCGCGCATAGTGCAGACTTCGCCATTTACCTTAACAGCGCCGCCCTGCACCAGCTCCTTTGCTTCGCCGCCAGTCTCTACCAGCCCTGCAAACTTGAGCAGTGCATCCAGCTTGATAAACTCTGTATGGATCAGGATCTTCTGCATAAAATTGCCCCCTTAATCGTTCTTAAAGCGCACCGGCAGCACCAGGTACAAAAAGTCATTGCCCTCTGTCGGCAGGACCTTGACCGGGCTCAGCGGGCCGCTGATCTCCATCCGGACCTGTTCTGTGCGGGCATTGCGCAGCGCATCCAGCAGATAGCGGTTATTGAAACCGATTTCAACCTCATCGCCCTCACACGCTGCATTGAACTCATCCACTACACGGCCCAGATTGGTCTGGCAGCGCACAACAACTTTACCAGCTGTAAACGAAATGCGCAGCGGATTTTTTAAACGCTCAGTAATAATTAGCGACGCGCGCTCAATGGTGGAAATAAATTCCTTGCTGTCGATCGTCACGCGGGTGCGGCTGCCAGCAGGGATCACGTTGCGGTAGTTCAGGAACTCGCCTTCGATCAGGCGGCTCATGATGGTATAACCCGCCATCATGAACACAACGTAGCGGCGGTTGGCGCAGATGTGCACCAGTTCCTCGTCGTCGTTGGCCAGCAGATGGGAGACTTCTGTCATCGTTTTGCTGGGCACGATGATGCGGATATCTTTAACAGCCGTGACCGGACGTTCCACGATGGCCAGACGGTAGCCGTCCAGGGCAACAATGGTCAGCTTGTCGGGTTCAATTTCAAATAATTCACCAGTATGCGCAGGTTTTTTCTCGTCCTGGCTCACAGCGTAAAGGGTACGTTCGATCATATCCCGCAGCACGCCGGTCTTGATGGTCAGGGTCTCCTCCGCACCGGTGTTGGGCAGTTCGGGAAAATCGGATGCAGACATGGACTGGATCTCGAACTGGGCGACGCCGCCCTGGATCGTGGTCTTTCCGTTTTCGGTTGAGGAGATCGTGATCTGGCCAGAGGGCATACGGCTGATCATGCTGCTGAGCAATTTTGCATTCAGTACGATCTCACCGGGTTTCTTGACGTTGGCTTCGATGGTGGTAACAATGCCCATTTCCAGGTCGTAGCCGGTCAGGGTCAGCTGGAAGCCTTCAGCTTTTAGCAGAATACCCTCCAGCACGGGGATAGCCGAACGCATTGTGACGGCTTTCGAGACGCCGTCGATGGCTGCACTGAGCAGCGTTTTATCGCAAACGATATTCAAGATCCTATCGCTCCTTTTTTCTCCGGTCATCGAGCAGATTTCAATTCGTTTTCTGTTTTCTGACCGTTTTCTATATTGAACTTGTTGTAGTAACAGTAGTAGGGGGTGGGGAAGATGTGGAAAACTCGGAAATCTCCTGATTTGATGCGGTGATTTGGATCTCCACCTCATTGTGGATAGGGTGTGAATGAAATGTTGAATCGTGGGGGAACAATTTTCTTTCCACGTTGCATGTGGAGAACTTGTGTTGAATGTTGAAAACTATGTGGAAAGTGTGGAAAGGTTCGCCGTTTCACCACAAGATATTGGACCATTTCCGTGTTTTTGTCCCTGTTTTTCCCTATATTTTGGGATTTTCCGTCCGTGAAAGTATGACTTTGACGAGCGGATGCCATGTTTATGCGCGCACGTTTTTGATGATATCGCTCACGGTCTCCCGCAGATGCTGGTCGTTTTTCATGTCGCGTTCCATGGTCTTGAGGGAATACACGATGGTGGAATGGTCACGGCCAGAGAATTCACGGCCGATCTCCTCCATGCTCATACCGGTCACATCCCGCAGGATGTAGATGGCGACCCGGCGTGCAGAGGCAACATTAGCATTGCGCTTGGTGCCGCGGATGTCGGCCGAGGAGACATTGAAGGTGCGGGAGACTTCGCCAATGATCTTTTCGATGGTCACAGGGACCGGCTGCGTCTCATTGAGGATATCCTTGATGGCATTCTGTGCTACGCTGATCACCGGCTGGATGCCCTCCAGCATATAATAGGCATTCAGCTTTTTAACGGCACCTTCCAGCTGGCGGATATTGTTTTTCAGGTGGTTGGCAATAAACTCGGCCACATCTTCCGGCAGATCCAGGTGCAGCAGCTCCGCTTTACGCTTGACGATAGCCACACGGGTCTCAAAGTCGGGTGCCTGGACGTCAGCCGTCAGGCCCCATTCAAAACGGGTGCGCAGACGTTCTTCCAGGCTTTTGATCTCCTTTGCAGGGCGGTCAGAAGCGATAACGATCTGCTTGTGTGCATCGTGCAGAGAATTGAAGGTGTGGAAGAATTCTTCCTGTGTGGACTCCTTGCCGGCGATGAACTGGATATCGTCCACCAGCAGCAGGTCTGCCACACGGTACTTCATGCGGAATTCTTCGGTGCTGCCTGCACGGATGGCGGCGATCAGCTCGTTCGTGAACTGCTCGCAGGTGACATACATGATGACAAAGTCAGGATGGGTGCGTTTGATCTCGGTCTGGATCGCAGTCAGCAGGTGCGTCTTGCCCAGGCCTGAGCCGCCGTAGATAAACAGCGGGTTATATGCACCGGAGGGGTTTGCTGCCACGGCCTGAGCCGCCGCAAAGGCAAACTGGTTGGAAGGGCCTTTGATAAAGTTCTCGAAGGTGAACTCGTAATTGCCCTGGGGAGAAGCCGGGTTTTCTTCATACTGGCGGGCCAGTTCCACCTCGTGGGGCGGGGTGCTGGGTACGACCAGTGTGATATCCACATCAAAGCCCAAAACCGTCTTAAAGGCCTCTTTGAGCAGGCCAAGGTAGCGGTCCGTAACGATCTTGCAGATGAAGTCGTTGCGCACCGACAGGGTGATGTGGCTGGAGTCCTCAAAACTGATAGGCTCCAGGCCGTCGATGTAGAGATTATAAGTCGGCTCAGCCATCTGAGACTTACAGTAGCTCTGGGCAGCCTCCAATACGTCCTTAAAAGAATCCATAAAACATCCACTCCATTGAAGTTTTCAACAATGCTTGTGATACCCTTTCAGTATACCACAAAATGCGTCCTGAGTCCATATTTCTATAATGTAATTTTATATACATAAAAAAGGCACTGTTTTTGACCTTGTGTAGGGTGCAAAAACAGGCCACAATATCTTGTGGATTGAAAGTTTTCAACCGTAAAATGGTGAAAAAGTTGAAAGTTTCTCCACAAAAAAAGTTTGATGGAAAGTAAAAAAAGTGCTTGACAGAAGGGGATATTATGCGATATACTGTTGAACTGTGAGCCTGTCCCCAATTGGGACCATATCAGACCCCATACCGGGGACGAGTTTTTACGGAGGATACAACCATGAAGAGAACTTTTCAGCCCAAGAAGCGTCAGCGCAAGGAAGTTCATGGCTTTCTGACCCGCATGAGCACCAAGAACGGCCGCAAGGTCATCAATGCTCGCCGTGCAAAGGGCCGCAAGAGCCTGACTGTCTGATCCTGTTTTTGATGATGGGATCCGGCGCAGAAATGAATATGCGCACAAAAGACCGCTGATATTGGATTGGCGGTCTTATTTTTTTAGAAAATTTCAGATTTTTACGCAAAAAAGTCTGTGCAGACTTTCAAAGTGGAAAAATTTTTGATATACTGGCTAGAGAATGCCCTTTCAGGGGGCGTTCTTTGGCTTAACGATCCCGAAAGGAGGCGCCGAAGATGCGCTATCGTCCGATCCGACGCAACAGCGAGTTTGGCAGGGTTTATGCCCGCGGCAAGTCTTATGTCAACCCGGCGCTGGTGCTTTATGTTTTAAAGACTCGTGGCAAGAAGACCCGTGTGGGCCTGACCGCCACAAAAAAGGTGGGCCATGCAGTCCAGCGTAATCGTGCCCGCCGTGTGATGAAGGCTGCCATCGATGAGCATCTGGACTATAACATCGGCGGCTATGATCTGATCTTTGTTGCCCGCGGAATGACTCCCCGGCTCAAGAGCTGGCAGCTCAGTGCGGTCGTGGCAAAGCTGTTTGCCCAGGCTGGCCTGCCGGATAAGGCCAAGCGGCCGGATGCGCCGCCCCCGGCAACCGTGCCGCCGGCCCGCAGACCGGAGAACAAAGGGTGAATCGGTTCCAGTATGGATGCCGTAAAGGGCTGTGTGTTCCTATCCGGATCTATCAGCATACGCTCAGCCCCTGGATCGGCCGCAGCTGCCGTTTTACGCCCAGCTGCAGCAACTATACCATCCAGGCCATCATGACCCACGGCTGCCTGAAAGGCATTCTGTTGGGGGCCTGGCGGATCGCCCGGTGCAACCCGTTCGGCAAATGGGGGTTCGACCCTGTGCCTGACGCCGGAAAATGGAAGAATCCAAAACGTATTTTGTATCCGGCGGGCAGATTTTCCACACGAGAGAAAAAATAAGTGGAAAACTTAAAAAGCTTCTTGTGACGCGCTGCACTGTGGGCAGGGTGTCCTACAACAAAAAATAAAAGTTCCGTGCCCACAGGCGGGACAGAATGGACAAAGGTATGAACGTATTTTACATCCTTGGTGCTCCGCTCGGCTATGTGATGGAGTGGATCTACAAACTGATCCCCAACTATGGCTGGGACATCATCCTCTTTACGCTGCTGATCAACATCGTAAAGATCCCTCTGCAGATGAGCCAGCAGAAGAGCACCGCCAAAATGTCTGCTTTCCAGCCGATGATCATGGAGATCCAGACAAAGTACAAGGACAAGCCTGAAAAGCAGCAGGAAGAGCTGCTCAAGCTGCAGCAGGACTATGGCTACAAGCCCACCGCAGGCTGTATGCCCATGCTGCTCAACCTCTTTGTCATGTTTGGCGTTATCGATGTCGTGTATCGTCCTCTGCAGCGCATTTTCCACATCAGCGCCGCTGCACTGGAGGCTGCCGGTGAGGCTCTGACCTCCGCAGGCATCGCTTTTACTGCCATTACCCGCGACACCAACATCATTGCTGAGGTCGTGGCAGGCAACAGCGCTATCACCAGCTGCTTTACTGCAGAGCAGGCTGCTGCCATTGCAGAGTTCAGCCAGCACATGGACTTCTTTGGCATCGATCTGACCCGTGTGCCGGAGATCAGCCTGGCAGCAAGCAATCTGCCCCTGCTGATCTTCCCCCTGCTGTCTGTGATCACCATGTTTATCTCCACCCACATCAGCATGCAGGCTTCTGGCCAGCAGATGCAGGGCAGCATGAAGCTGACCATGTATATGATGCCGCTGATGTATCTGTTCTTCTGCTTTACCTACCCGGTCGCATTCTCTCTGTACTATGTGATCTCCAACATCGTGATGACTGTTCAGACTCAGGTCATGCGCAAGTTCTATGACCCTGAAAAGATGCGCAAGCAGGTAGAAGAAGAGATCGCCGCAAAGCGCAAGCAAGAAAAGCGCGGCGTCAAGAACACCACAATCAAGGTCGTGGACAAAAAGACCGGCCAGGAAGTGGAAAAGAACCTGTCTGCAAGCGAGATGAACAAGCTCCGTCTGGAGTATGCCCGCAAGCTGGATGAGGAGCGCTATGCCGATGAGCGCACTGTACCACTCAGTGAGCTGGAAAACAAAAAGGAGGATTAACGGTTATGATCCGTACTCAGATTGCGACCGGCAAAACGGTCGATGAAGCTCGTGCAAAAGCCTGCGCTCTGTTGGGCGTACAGGTGGACGATCTGAATGTCAGCTTTGAAGTGCTGGAAATGCCCCAGAAGACTGGTTTTCTGGGCCTGAAGCTCAT
>CAYXQN010000056.1:0-10946 GCA_964466825.1 uncultured Faecalibacterium sp.
ACCCAGACGGTTCTGATCGTGATCCAGAACCTTCAGGATGCCGTACATCGACGGCATCCAGAAGGGTCGGGATAACGATCAGAACCGTCTGGGTCCCGTTCTGGACGAGATGGCAGCGATCGCCGGAGACTCCGTCAAGGTCACCGTGACCGTCAGCGCGGACGAGGCTACCCTGCCCCATGACGTCAAGAAGTATCTGTAACTTCTGATTTCTGGCAAACATAAGCGTTCCGCAGGCGGAAGACCGGAAAAATTTAAAATTTTTTCGGTTTTCTGCCTGTTTTGGTGTTGACAAAGGGCGGCTTTGGCGTTATACTAACGAAGCAGCCTTTTAGAGGTGTACTATGCAATTTGACCTGAAAAAGTTTATCGCGACCGGCAAACGACCCTATCATGCAGAGTTTCAGTGTGATTTATCTGCTCATGATTATGCCGGGGCAAGGATCCAGGAGCCTGTCACAGCAACATTCGACGCTGAGACAGATGGCGAAGAGATCCGGATGACATTGCGGGCAAACGCATTGGTGCACGGTGAGTGCGCCCGCTGTCTCGACCCGCTGACCCGGGAAGAAACAGTCGATACGGAGTGGACGGTAAAAGCTCGGGATCTGGATGATCCGGATTTTGAGCTACCGCTGGATGAAAATGGGCTTTTGGATGTAGATGAATGGCTTGACCAGGAGTTTATGTTCCAGATCCCCACAGTGTTGCTTTGCAGCACTGACTGCGCCGGACTTTGTGTCCAGTGCGGCAAAAAGAAAGCGGACTGTACCTGCCCCCCGGCAGAGGAGACCGCCGCTCCCACAGATAGTAGGCTTGCAATTCTTAAATCACTGCTGAACTGATAAACCCATCAAGGAGGTGCAAAAATATGGCAGTACCTAAGAGACATCACTCCAAGGCTCGCCGCGACAAGCGTCGCAGCAACGTCTGGAAGCTGGAGGCCCCCACGCTGGTCAAGTGCAGCAACTGCGGCTCTCTGACCCTCCCCCACCAGGCATGTGGCAACTGCGGTTACTACAAGGGCGAGGAAGTCATCAAGAAGGCCTAATTTGCGCGTAATTGGTGGCATAATGGTGTTATGACAGAAGGGGAGGGCGCATGCCTTCCCCTTCTTGTTCTTTTTGCAAAAAACAAAAAAGGAGGCGGATGCTTTGGCCATTAAGATCGAGCGCGTGGACGCAGGCAGCGAGGCAGAAGCACTGGGCCTTTGCCCGGGCGACGAGCTGCTGAGCGTGGACGAAAATGAGCTGAATGATACGCTGGACTACGATTTTTATACCGACAGCCCCAGCTTTCATCTGAAAGCGCGGGTGGCGGACGGCATTCGGGAGTGGGATGTCCAGCGTGAGCAGCGCGGACCTTTTGGATGCGATTTCCAGACCTATCTGGGCGATGAAAAGCATTCCTGTTCCAATCACTGTATGTTCTGCTTCATCGATCAGCTGCCTCCGGGTATGCGTGAGAGCCTGTATTTTAAGGACGATGACGAGCGGCTGTCCTTTTTGTTTGGCAACTATATCACCATGACCAATATGCAGGATCACGAGATCGATCGCATCATCAAGATGCACATCTCGCCGATCAATATTTCGGTCCACACCACCAATCCGCAGCTGCGGATCCGGATGCTCGCCAACAAACGCGGCGGTGAGGTGCTCAAGTACCTGCCCCGTCTGGTCGAGGGCGGGATCGCAGTCAACTGCCAGCTGGTTTTGTGCAGGGGCATCAACGACGGCGATGAGCTGCGCCGCACCCTGTCCGATCTGCTGGAGCTGACCCCTATGGTGCAAAGCATTGCAGCAGTTCCCTGCGGTGTTACGGATTATCGTAAAAATCTGTTCCCGCAGACTCCGTACGATGCTGCCACCAGTGCTGAGGTCATCGACATTATGGAAGAGTTTGGCGACGAGTGCAAGCGCCGCCATGGCAAGCGCATCATTTACCCCAGCGATGAATGGTATCTCAAGGCAGAACGCCCCATTCCGCCGGCCGAGTTCTACGAGGACTACGACCAGCTGGAAAACGGTGTTGGCCTGATGCGCCTGTTTGAAGAAGAATTCCGGGCAGAGCTGGACAAGCCCCACCGCATTTACGGCAGCAAAAAGCTGGATGTGGTCACCGGGACGATGGCTTCGCCTCTGATCAATCAAATGATGGAAGAACTGCACCGGCAGTACCCCATGATCGAGGTCACGGTGCATACCATCAAAAACAACTTCTTTGGCGGCAATGTCGGTGTGGCAGGTCTTGTTACCGCTACGGACATCGCAGCCCAGTGCACCGGCAAACTTACCAGTACAACGCTGGGGGTCCCTACGGTGATGCTGCGGGAAGAAAAAGATATGTTCCTGGACAGTGTGACAGTGGATCAGCTGGCACAGCAGCTGGGCGTCAGGATCGAGCTTTTGCCTACCGGCGGCGGAGATCTGGCCCGTGCATTGCTGCGCAGCGGCCTGCACATTGCCCGTAGAAAGAAATAAACGCAATACCCCTTTTATAGAAAGGAGGATACCCCATGAGCAAACCGATCGTAGCAGTGGTGGGCCGTCCCAATGTGGGCAAATCTACCCTGTTCAACAAACTGTGCGGTCAGCGCCTGGCCATCGTTGAAGATACGCCGGGCATCACCCGTGACCGCATTTTTGCCAACTGCGAGTGGAACGGCCGCGAGTTGCTGCTGGTGGACACCGGCGGCATTGAGCCGAAGGCTACCGAGGGCATTCTGGCGCATATGCGCGAGCAGGCCCAGATCGCGATCGACACCGCAGATTGCATTATTATGGTCGTGGATGTGCGCGATGGCCTGACTGCAGCCGACGAGGATGTGGCTCACATGCTGCGCCGCAGCCATAAGCCGGTGGTCCTGGCTGTGAACAAGTGCGACAAGGTGGGCAATACCCCCATGGAAATGTACGAGTTCTACAACCTCGGCTTTGACGAAGTTATGCCGATTTCTTCTGTGCACGGTCATGGCACCGGCGATCTGCTGGATGCTGTCTGCGCACATCTGAGCTTTACTGAGACCGAGATCGAAGAAGACCGCATTCCGGTCGCGATCATTGGCCGCCCCAATGTGGGCAAGTCCAGCCTGACCAACCGCATCCTGGGCGAGAACCGCATGATCGTGGCAAACGAAGCGGGCACTACCCGTGATGCCATTGATACTCCGGTGGATAATGCCTACGGCAAGTTCATCTTTACCGATACGGCTGGCCTGCGCAAGCGCAGCAATATTTCGGACGGTCTAGAGCGCTACATGGTGGTGCGTGCACTGGCAGCGGTAGAGCGCAGCCGTGTGGCTCTGATTCTGGTGGATGCTACCGTTGGCTTCACCGAGCAGGACAGCAAGGTGGCCGGCTATGCCCACGAGCAGGGCAAAGCCTGTATCATTGTGGTCAACAAGTGGGATGCTGTGGAAGGCAAGGAGACCAACACCATGGAGCAGCAGCGCCGTGGTTATGCTGAGGACTTCAGCTTCATGAACTATGCCCCCATCATCTTCATCTCGGCACAGACGGGCTACAACGTCAACAAGCTCATGCAGCTGATCCGCGATGTGGATGCCCAGAACGGTGCCCGTGTTCCCACTGGTGTGCTCAACGAGATGCTGGCCCGTGCAACGGCTCGCATGCAGCCGCCCAGTGATAAGGGCCGCCGCCTGAAGATCTACTACATGACGCAGGCTTCCACCCGCCCGCCCACGTTCGTTGCATTTGTCAATGCAAAGCATCTGTTCCATTTCAGCTACCAGCGCTATCTGATCAATCAGATCCGTGAGAGCTTTGGTCTGGACCATACCCCCATCCGTCTGATCGTCCGTGAGCGTGGCTCCGGTGAGGTTGGTGCAAAGGACGTATAAGCCAAAGGAGGCTTTTAGATGGGAAATGTTCCAATGACCCTGTTCATGGTGCTGTTTACTGCAGCACAGGCTTACCTGCTGGGCAGCATCGATACAGGGATCCTGATCAGCAAATATCTCTATCACGACGATGTGCGCAACCATGGCAGCGGAGCCGCAGGTATGACCAATATGCTGCGTACCTTTGGCAAAAAAGCAGCGGCACTTACAGCACTGGGCGATGTGCTCAAAGGTGTGCTGGCAGTGTGCATCGGCCGGTTGCTGTTCCAGAATCTACCGGCTGGTGTTACCGCTTCGGCCTATCTTGGGGTCTATCTGGCTGCGATCTTTGCGGTCATTGGCCACCTCAAGCCGCTTTACTTTGGGTTTAAGGGCGGCAAAGGTGTTCTGGTAGCAGGTGGTGCGATCCTTGCTATCCAGCCGGTACTGATCCCGTTTTTGGCGGCGATCTTCCTGGCTTGCCTGCTGCCTACTGGCATGGTATCGCTGGGCAGTGTCACCATGGCAGCAGCTTATCCGCTGCTTACGCTGGCTTATGGCTGGCTGTGCGGCTATGCTGCGGGCGATATGGTCGTGTGTGTGGTTGGTGCGGCAGTGATGGCTGCAATGGTCATCTATATGCACCGTGCCAACATCCAGCGTATCCGGGACGGCAAAGAGTACCGTTTTGGTAAGCACGGCAAGAAATGATCTGAATCATAAAAAGCATTTGCGAGTCCTCCTGTTCAACGCAGGAAAAACTCGCAAATGCTTTTTTGTTTTTTTATTGGAGCTGATTTTGACTGCCGGGTCCAACGGCTACATAACCGGCTCTCGTAATGCAGCTTTGTCCTTCTTCGGTGTCTAACCAGTTGTAAAGCCGGCGTTCAGGGGTGTCATCGGCGGCTCCTGCATGGATCACTGCGTAAAACTCGTTGCAAAGCGGGTATTCCTGACTTGCAATGCTGTCGTTAGAGGGGAGAATACCGTCCACAGCCACCAGCCGTAGTCCGGGCTGAGAATACATCTGGTCGATGTAATAATAGACCGAAAATCCAATAGCGTTGGCGCTGTTATTATATGCAGCAATGCTGTCCACAAGTTCGCCCATGGCGGCAGGCGCCAGTTCGGTAGGAGCTTTCATCGGCTCGCTGTCCTGGATCAGCAGCTTGCGGAACAGAGTCTGGCTGCCGGAGTCCTCTCCGCGCTGAAAGGGAATGATCTCCAGATCATCTCCACCTACATCCTTCCAGTTTGTGATCTTTCCTGCATAGATGTCCCGGAGCTGCTGCTGGGTCAGGCTTTGCACCGGATTGGTTTCGTTGACGATGAATACCAGTGCGTCCCGCCCGATGGGCTTTTGCTCCAGTTTCGCATTCGCTTCGGCAAGCTCCTGTTTGATATACTCCGGAGCTTCGTATACCACCAGCATTTTGGCACTGTAAACGTTGTCCGGGTCATCGTAAAGTCCAAATCGCTCCCATGCGTAGGCAGTCGTGCTGACCGAGATGCTGCTCTGAGCGGTCTCCAGATCCATTCCGATCACGGTGTCAGCCATTATCTGTGCCATCAGGGGGATACAGGCGGTGCTGCCGTCCAGAAGGGGAAATTCGGCTTCGGTCAAAAACGGTTCTGGCAGCGGGAACGACGGCTCCTGGGGCTCCGGGCTTGCAGGTCCGGAGTTGACTGTGTCACTTGGGAGACAGCCGGTCAGGATCCCGGCAGCAGAACAGGCGAGTCCCAGCAAAAAACTGCGGCGGCAGATCATGCGTTTTTTCATAAAAAACACCTCCGGATCAGAAATAGTACGAACTGTTCTCGTCGGCGTTGATGGAAGAAAAGATGCTGCGGCAGTAAACCCACTGCCCGCTGGCGTCCATCCAGCCGTAGTAGAAGCCCTTCTGTGCAATAAAGATGCCCGGCGGCAGCTGTTGTGCTGCATTGCCGTAGAAGTTGTAGCAGTTGGCAAGGCTGCGGATGTGCACATTGCCCTGTCCGTCAATGATATCGTACAGTGAGCCTGCACCGCCGGGTGCAGTGCGGCGTGCCCAATAGAGGACCGTGCCATCTGCCGTAGTGATAAGAGGATAGATCGTGTCGTAGGTCTCAAAAGCAGTTTCCAGCTGAGAGACGGTACCATTGACTGTGTAATAGCGGGAACTTTCAGAAGAAGTATAGCTGCTCACCCGCAGCAACTCGTCCGCCTCAAAGTACAGATAGGTGTTTTGGGGGGCCAGATCGTCCAGTACGGTCGTAAAAAGCAGCTCGCCGGTGTACCGGTCATAGATGCGCAGAGTCTCATCCGGCAGATAAGCAGCGATGTGCTCCTCTCCGGCAGCATAGTCGTGCAGCCGGTATGCTTCGCCGGCAGCAAGATCCTGCAGCTCATAAAAATATTCTCCGTTGTCAGAGTGCCACAGCACTGCAATGCCGGGCGCAAAGACCTGGATCGGTGCATCAAAGGTGCCAAGAACAGGGTGGGCGGGATCGGAAAAATCAACGACCTGATATCCGTTTTCTGTAGAAAGGCAGATCAGACTCTCGCTGCAGATCTGACGGAAGCCGGAGATCCATTCGCCGGTGGCGGGAGCGTAGAGGACAGAATCAACACGGCGGTAGTTTGGTTCATAGATCTCAAGATTGACCCAATCCGACCCGAGAGCTGTGAGATCATACAGATCGCTGGCAAGGCAGTGCGGCACTTCCAGCAGCTGCGTTCCGTCCAGGTCCGTTACGATAGCGGAGGTGTGATAGAAGCTGTCCTCGTCGTAGGCATTGTCGGGCAGATCGTCCGGGCGTGTATAACAGTTGAATACCAGAAACTCCCCTGCAGCAAAGCAGCTGTAAGCGTTTTCCGGCACGGGCAGCTCCTGCCCGGTGGCAAGCTCGATGATGCGGCAGGAGCCGTAAACATCGTATACGCCGTCAAACGAGGGGGCGTGCTGCAGGATAAGCAAGCTCCCAAAACGTTCGGCAGTAAGATCTTCGTCAAAAAAGAGCTGTTGGGTGCCGGTCTTGTCATAAAGGGTGCTGAAACGGCTGCCGGATACAGTGGGGTCGGACCAGCACCGCCAGTAATAGTCTGTGGTTCCGGTCAGCCTGTCCGGAACGAGCGAAAGCGTTTCGCTGTTGCTGCCCTGATACAGTACCGTGCTTCCGCACAGGATGGTGCTGCCATTGACGGTATCCATTCCGTACAGGATACGCAACTTTCCGTCCTCCAGAATACTGCTGTCGTAAAGCTGCGCCGGCTGGGATGAAGAAGATGCAGGCGGCAGGTTTACGGTAGGAGAAGCACAGCTGCAGCCCAGTGCGGCTGCCAACAGGACGCACAGTGCACTGCAGCAGAGGACCTTCTGTTTTTTCAGGATCATGTGGCACCTCCTTAAAAATGGGCTTCATACCAATACCAGTGGTCACAGATTTTTTTCTACTTATAAAACGAAACAGCTGTATGTTTCATTGCAAAAACACACAGCTGTCGGAAAATTTTAGTTGTTGGTCTGGCGCTCCATGGTATCCAGCTGCTTCAAAAAGACCAACAGGAAGGGCAGCGAGATCAAAAAGGTCAGCACATCCGCAATGGGTTGGCATACTTCAACGCCCACAAGCCCCCATATCTGCGGCAGAACGAGGATCAACGGGATAAAACAGATGCCCTGACGGCAGCAGGCCAGCAATGTGGCCCGGCCCGATTTTCCAATGCTCTGGAACATCATGTTGGTCACCACGATCACGGGCTGCAGGAACATGGCGATGCACTGATACCGGAAAGCGGGCAGAGCAACGGCAGTTACCGCCGGATCGTCCCGGAACAGCCGGATCAGGGTATCCCCGCTGAACCAGCACAGGCATACGATGACTGTCAGCATACAAAAAGCAGTGCTGATGGTAAATACAGCAGCCTGGCGCACCCGGCGGTATTTGCGTGCGCCGTAGTTGAAACCGGCTACCGGCTGCAGGCCCTGTCCAACGCCAATGACCACCGACAGGATGAACATAAAAATACGGGAAACGATGCTCATGCCAGCCACAGCGGCATCGCCATAATTGCGGGCGGCAATGTTCAGCAGCATACCGCCAATGCTGTTCAGACCCTGACGGCCAAAGCTGGGGGCACCGGTAAACAGGATGGTGCCAAATTCCCGGATGCTGCGGGTAAAGGCTGAAATGCGCAGCCGGCTCACAGTCCTGCCGGTCAGGAACATGGACAGCAGGATGCAAAAGCTCACGCCCTGGCTCAGAGCGGTAGCAATGCCGGCGCCTGCGGTGCCAAATCCGAGGGTGAACATGAACAGCGGGTCCAGCAGGATGTTCAGCAGTCCGCCCGACACCAGCCCGATCATGGCAAGGCTGGCTTTGCCTTCATAACGCAGGATGTTGTTCAGCACCAGACTGGACATCATCAGGGGTGCGGCGATCAGAATGGGCCGTGCATAGGCGCAGGCGTGCGGCAGGATGGTCTCAGTGCTGCCCAACAGCACCATAAAATCTGGCAGGGTAGAAAGACCACCCAGCGCCAGCAGTGTGCCAAAGGCCAGAGCAGTAAAAAAACTGGTGGAAGCAAACCGGGTTGCTGCGCTGGTATCCTGGCTGCCAAGACTGCGGCTGATGATGCTGCCTGCGCCATGGCCCAGCATAAAGCCCAGTGCCTGAATGATAGCCATCAGGCTGGAGACGACACCGACAGCGCCGGATGCGCTGGTGGAGATCTGGCCTACAAAGAAGGTATCGGCCAGGTTGTAGATGCTGGTGATAAGCATACTCAGGATGGTAGGGGCCGCAAGCCCCAGGATCAATCGAGGGATCGGTGTCTCGGTCATCTTATGGAATTGCTGTGTGCTTTGGTCAGTTGCAGTCATACGGAAACCTCCTGAGTAATGATAACGCAAAATCCAGCCTGTTACAGCTGGATAAAAAACTATTTTCTTTAGTATAACGCACCTGTGGCAAAAAGTCGAGTGCAGTGCCGGGGTGTGGTAAGCAGTCGCTGGGCAACAAGATGAGAAAAAAGCTGGGGAATAGGACCGGATTCTGTATAAATCGCTAAAGGCGAAACGAATTACTTGTGAAAAATCACGGTATGTGATATCATTTAACAGGAAATCTATGGCGCTACGCTGGATGGCAGTGCCTGATAAATGAGAGGAGAACCCCTGATGAAAACCGTAGCACAGACCGTGATCGAAGCCGATCGCTTTTATACCATTGCCGCACATACCGGCAACGTGATCCAGGCCGTAGAGGATGCCCAGGAGGGCGCTGTCCGTCTGGGTAAGTATGACCACAAGCCCGAGCAGGAGTGGAGCTTTGACCGTGTGGGTGAGGGCGCATACCGCATCCGCAACCGTGCCACCGGCAAGCTGCTGGACCTGATGATGACCGGCACTGCCAATGGCACCTGGCTGCACCTGTGGGAGGATGTCAGCGGCACTTCCCAGATGTGGACCGTGGAGCCCACTCCGGCTGGCGCTGTTCGTCTGCGCTCTGCATGGGCAGGCGGCAAGTGCGTGGATACCGTTGGTATGGGCGCAGAGCTGGGCGCAGTGCTGCAGATCTGGCAGGAGGTTGCTGAGGGCGACCAGCTGTGGACCATCACTGAGGTGAAGGACCGTGCAAAGCGCTCTACTAAAAAGGAAGAGCCCGTTGCAGAGGTCGTAGAGACTGTGGAAGCTGCTGTTGTTGAGGCTGCTCCGGTGGAGGAGCCCGTTGTGGAAGCTCCCGCAGCTGTTGTGGAAGAAACTGTTGAGCAGGCTGCCCCCGTTGTGGAGGAGAAGGCTGCTGAGGTGGTCGCTCCGGTCGTGGAGGAAAAGACTGCTGAAGAAGCTCCCGCACAGGAGCCTGTCAAGGCAGAGGAAGCAGCTCCCGTCGCAGCAAAGGCTGCCCCGGCTGCAAAAAAGCCCGCTGCCAAAAAGACTTCCCGCGCAAAGCGCAAGGCTGCTACCAAGAAGAAGTAAACAAAAGCTTCAAGTAACATAAAAATCCCCCGTTCCATCGGAACGGGGGATTTTTTGTATACAGGCTCAGGCAGCTTGTTGTACAAACGAAACGATGCTCTGGATGGTCTCCCGCAGCTGGACCAGTGCAAGGACGTCTTCGTCCTTCATCCGGGAAGTGGGCGGGGTCATCACCGTCTGTGCTGCAGTAATAGCACCCTTCAGCTCAATAGTGATCGCCTGCTCAGGGAACGAGATCAGGATGTGTGTCATAGGGCTTGTGGTCTGCAGCAGGTTTTCCTTGGCAAGGCCAAGGGTCAGCACCGGAGCATTGGCCGAAGCATTTTCGCTGGTCAGCTGGAAGTATAAATATCCGTCCAAGCCGTTCTCAGGCTGGATGCGCTTCAGGTTTTTCCATTCAAGCTGAAATCCGGTCATCTGCTGCAGGCTGGTATCGGTGCTGTCCACCCCGAGCACTGCGGCAAGCTGCGTTTGGGAGATATGATCGCCCAGGGTCCATTCCGGCATCAGCAGGCTGGCCAGCGGATACTCGTCCACAACAGCGGTGCGGACATTGGCATAGATCTGCCCTACATCATAAAGTGTTTCATCCGGGCTGATGTAGACCCGTGTGACCGGTGTCGTGCGTTCGTCCTGCGTGTAAAGCGAGACCTGCAGGCTGCCTGCGCCGGACTGTCCGCTCAGATGCCCCTGAACAGCGCCAAAGCTGTCCAGAATTCGGTAGAGTGCCGGCGCTTCTTCGGTGGCGGATACCTGATAATCAAAGGCAAAGGTCGTACCGGTCCGGAATACTTTGAGACGGCTGCTCACCAGCCCACATGCAACGGCTGCCCCTGCTACACAGATCAGGACCAGACAAAGTACCAATACGATCACTGCCCGCAAAGCAGTGCGCTTTTTTTTGCGAGATACTGCCATGATGATTCCTCCTGGATCAAATTTGTTCCAGCATAGCGGAACAGGAACAAAATGTCAAGCTTTGCACCAGGTTCTCAGAACTTGTGGAAAACATAAAAACAAAAAACCTGAAACATTTCTGTTTCAGGTTTTTCTGGCGGAAAGATGGGGATTCGAACCCCAGAACGCTTTTGACACGTTACACGATTTCCAGTCGTGCGCCTTAGACCAACTCAGCCATCTTTCCATCT
>CAYXQN010000057.1:0-2142 GCA_964466825.1 uncultured Faecalibacterium sp.
ACCTGAAAGAGGGGATGACCCGCATCAATGTCAAGATCAAGGCACAGGCAGAGACTGAGCTGAACGGCGCAGGCCCGGCGATCCCGGTGCAGGCACAGCAGGAGCTGGAGCAAAAGCTGGATGCGCTGCAGGCGGGGGATGTTCTGGTGCTGGCAGGCAGCATTCCTGCAAGCCTGGGGCAGGATACCTACGAGAGACTGCTGGCCCGGCTGGAAGGCCGGGGTGTTCTGGCGGTGGTGGATGCGACCAGAGATCTGCTGGTGAACGTGCTGCAATATCACCCCTTTTTGATCAAGCCGAACAACCATGAGCTGAGCGAGATCGTGGGTGAAACACTGACCACCCCGGAACAGATCGCACAGGCGGCCCGCACCCTGCAGCAAAAGGGAGCACGCAATGTTCTGGTGAGCATGGCGGGGGACGGTGCACTGCTGGTAACGGAGAACGGCGGGGTACACCGCATTGGTGTGCCGCAGGGCAAGGTGATCAACAGCGTGGGCGCTGGCGACAGTATGGTGGCAGGTTTTGTGGCCGGATGGATGCAGACCGGAGACTACGTATATGCACTGCGGCTGGGCACAGCTTGCGGCAGTGCTACGGCGTTCAGCCTGGGACTTGCGACCCGGGAAAAGATCGAACAGCTTTTGCAGCAGATTTGAGAGAGAGGAACAACGATGCGTATTACGGAATTATTTACGGTACAGTCTATTGCGCTGGACGAAGCATTGGAGAACCAGGCACAGATCATTGACCGCGTGGTGGAGCTGCAGCGGACCCATGGCAACATCAAGGATGCGGAGGCTTACAAAAAGGCTCTTTATGCCCGTGAAGCGGAAGGCTCTACCTATGTGGATAACGGCATCACGGTGCCTCATGCCAAGACCAGTGTTGTTGCCCGCCCCAGCCTTGCGGCACTGCGGCTGAGCGCCCCGGTGCAGTACAACGCAGAGGATGACGGAAAGACCGACCTGCTGTTTGCGATCGCAGCGCCGGAAAATGGAAGTCTGCATGTGGATATGCTGGCCCGTATGATGCAGATGCTGATGAATGAGGACTTTGTGGAAACGCTGAAGGCTGCAAAGACTCCGGAAGATTTTCTGGCAGCGATCGATAAACAGGAAGAAGCGCAGTTTGGCGCAGAAAGCTTTACCCAGCAGCCCATCCCGCAGGAGGGCTATCGGGTGCTGGCAGTGACGGCCTGTGTCAACGGCATTGCACATACCTATATGGCAGCCGAAGCGCTGGCCAAGGCAGGCACAAAGCTGGGCCTGCCCACTAAGGTGGAGACCAACGGCTCGGACGGTGCAAAGAATATCCTGACGGCAGAGGAAATCGCTGCCTGCGACGGTATTATCGTGGCAGCAGAAAAGAAGGTGGATACGGCTCGGTTTGACGGTAAGCCGGTGTTGTTTACCCGTGTGGATGACGGTATCCACAAGCCGGAGGAGCTGATCCGGAAGATCACCAGCGGTGAGGTGCCGGTGTACCATGCGGAGGGCGGTGCTCCGGCGGCAGCTGGTGCGGAAAGCAAGGATGGTTTTGGCCGCAGCCTGTATAAGAACCTGATGAATGGCGTTTCGCATATGCTGCCCTTTGTGGTGGGCGGCGGTATTATGATCGCACTGGCATTTTTGCTGGATGACTATACCATCGACCCGGCGAACTTTGGCATGAATACACCGGTTGCAGCATTCTTCAAGACGGTGGGCAATGCAGCTTTTGGCTATATGCTGCCCATTCTGTCGGCCTTTATCGCCATGTCCATTGCGGACCGGCCGGGTCTGGCAGTTGGTTTTGTGGGTGGTGTGCTGGCAATGAACGGCACAAACTTTGCCGGCATCGTGAACGGTGAGACCACCGGCATCTCCGGCGGTTTTCTGGCAGCACTGCTGGCAGGTTTTGCGGCAGGCTATATCGTAGAAGCATTGAAAAAGATCACGGATAAGCTGCCTGCCAGCCTGAATGGCATCCGCCCCATGCTCATCTACCCGCTGGGCGGTATGCTGGTCCTGGGCGCTGTGATGTGCGGGGTCAACCCGGTCATGGGCATGATCAACACCGCAATGACCAACTGGCTCAACGCAATGGGCGGCAGCTCCAAGGTGCTGCTGGGTGCAGTGGTGGCCGGTATGATGAGCATCG
>CAYXQN010000057.1:2242-10866 GCA_964466825.1 uncultured Faecalibacterium sp.
CATCGCCATTGCGCTTTCCACTACCTTCTGCCCCAAAAAGTGGTCGCCGGATGAACGCCGCAACGGCATTGTGAACTATGTCATGGGCCTGTGCTTCGTCACCGAGGGTGCCATTCCCTATGCAGCAGCGGATCCGCTGCGTGTTCTGCCCAGTTGTGTGGCAGGCGCGGCGGCGGCGGGTGCACTGTCGATGACCTTTGGATGCGCCCTGCGTGCACCTCACGGCGGTATCTTCGTGTTCCCGGTGGTCGACCATGCATTGCTGTACATCGTGGCACTGGCAGTGGGCAGCGTACTGGGTGCGGTGCTGCTGAGCCTGCTGAAAAAGGCATACACTGCAGAATAAATGAGCGTTTCTCCTCCATAGGTTTCTTCATAAAAAATGCCCCCTCGGAAAATTCCGAGGGGGCATTTGAAGTTTTGGGAGAGATCAGGTGGCGCGGAAGCCCTTGCCGATGATCTCGCTGGAGTTGACGATGGTGATGAATGCGTGGCTGTCGTTGGCGCGCAGGAAGTTGCGCAGCTGCACAGCCTGGCGGCGGTTGAGCACAGTGACCAGGACGGTAAGCTCGTGGTGCGTATAGGCACCGTAGGATTTCTGGACGGTAGCCGAGCGATGCAGGTCGTGGATGATGAAATCCAGCACGGGATTGGGGGTGGCGGTGACCACGGTGCAGACCTTGCTCAGATGGATGCGTTCGATAGCGCCGTCAACCACCAGAGATTTGCCGACAAGGCCCAGGATACAGTAAAGGCCGGTGGCCATGCCAAAGCGGAGGGCGGCAGCCAGAACGATCAGCAGGTCGCTGAGCATCAGCGCATTGCCGATCTCCAGAGAAGTGTGCTTGGTCAGGATCAGGGCAACGATGTCGGTGCCGCCGGTGGAAGCGCCGATGTCAAAAACGATGGCGGAGCCGACCGCAGGCAGAGCGACCGCAAAAATCAGCTCCAGCAGGGTGTCGTTGGTGATGGGAGCTGTCAGCGGAAAGATCAGTTCGCACAGCGAAACAAAAAAGGAAAGGGCGAATGAGGAGTAGATGGTCCAGCCCATGCACTTGAACCCTAAAAAGATAAAGCCCAGCACCACCAGGACCATATTGATGATCCACATAAAGCTGCCGACATTCAGTTTTGGGAAGATGTCGGCCAGAAGGATGGAAAGACCCGATGTGCCGCCAAATGCAAAGTGGTTTGGGGTCTTGAACCAGGCAATGCCTACTGCTGTAAGCAGCAGACCAAGGTTGAGCAGGGCGAAAAATTTAAGATTTTTTAGCAGATTTTGCTTGCAGAATGCTTCTTTTAAACTATTCACGGGATTCCTCCGTTCCAAAGTGACGCAAAAATGGCTTGATACCATGCCAAAATATACTCTTTCTGTCTGACAGTGTCAAGGCTTTGGAAGAAAGTTCGTGCTTGTGAGCGAAAAAAGAGGTGAAATGCGGCAAAATAGCGCAAACAGGCAAAAAAGTTTGTGCGGATGGGCGCAGGTGCCGAAGGCTGGAAAAACAAAATAAAAAAAGTTGAAAAAAAGTATTGCTTTTTTTTTGGAGCTGTGGTATTATATTCAAGTCGACACGACATGGACGGTTAGCTCAGCTGGTAGAGCATCTGCTTGACGTGCAGGAGGTCACAGGTTCGAGTCCTGTACCGTCCACCAAAAAAAGACCCAAGCCTTTTGGCTTGGGTCTTTTTTCGTCTATGCGCCGTGGAGAGGGAAAAGAAGCCGGAATGAAAAAGAGCGGTGCAAGGCCGTTGTCCAGCGCTGCGCTGGCAAAACGAAGCGATTTTTTCATAAACGATTACTCCTTTTCCGGTGTTGTGGCAGACTCGGGCACGAGCCGGTGCAGGGTGGTGCGGCGGATGATGCCGTCGGTCAGCATCAGAGCGGCAGGAAGTACCACCAAGATGTACAGAGGCATCGCCTCGTTGATGCGCGCCTTGGTGTCCTGCAGGATGACGCTCAGACCGCCAAAGAAGCAGTCCTTGCGCAGCAGTGTTCTGGATGACAGGAGCTGCGGGGGGCTGTTGCCAAAAAAGTGAGAGGAACTGCACACGGAGACTTGCAAAGCAGAGCGGATTCTATTATAATAAAATAAAAAGTTGTTGAACTGGGAACCGAATGGCGTTGTCTGCAGGCGGAAGGGAGCGAAAAGGATGGCAGGAACACGGAGCTATCTGGCGATCGATCTGAAAAGCTTTTATGCTTCGGTAGAATGTATGGATCGGGGGCTGGACCCGCTGACCACAAATCTGGTGGTGGCGGACAGCTCCCGGACAGAGAAGACCATCTGCCTTGCGGTGTCGCCTTCGCTCAAGGCGTATGGGATCCCCGGACGCGCCCGCCTGTTTGAAGTGGTGCAGCGTGTGCGGGAGGTAAACGCTCAGCGGCTGCGGGATGCGGTGAGGCTGCGCCGGGCTGTGCGGGGCGAGGACGGCAGAATGAAATTTGCGGCAGCCTCCTGCAATGGACCGGCAGTAAGCTCTAACCCTGCGCTGGAGCTGGATTATCTGGTGGCACCGCCCCGGATGGCACGGTATCTGGAGGTGTCTACCCAGATCTATAAGATCTATCTGAACTATGTTTCTCCGGCGGATATCCATCCCTACTCCATCGACGAGGTCTTCATTGATGTGACCGGGTATCTGCCGCTGTATAAGATGACGGCTCACCAGCTGGCTATGAAAATGGTGCGGGATGTGCTGGCGCAGACCGGCATTACGGCAACAGCGGGGGTGGGGAGCAATCTGTATCTGGCCAAGCTGGCGATGGACATCGTAGCAAAGCACATTCCGCCGGACCAGGATGGGGTGCGGATCGCTGAACTGGATGAGGAGAGCTATCGCTATTTGCTGTGGGATCACAAACCCCTGACCGATTTCTGGATGACCGGCCCGGGTACGGCCAGAAAGCTGGAGGCTCACGGGATACATACCATGGGAGAACTGGCCCGGGCGTCGCTCTGCCGGGAGGACTGGCTGTACGATCTGTTTGGAGTGGATGCAGGGCTGATGATCGACCACGCCTGGGGCTATGAACCCTGTGGCATGGCCCAGATCAAGGCGTATAAACCAACGACCAACAGCATTACGGAGGGGCAGGTGCTTACCTGCCCATACACCAATCAAAAGGCAAAGCTCATTGTGCGGGAGATGTCCGAGCTGCTGAGTTTTCGGCTGATGGAAAAAAAGCTGGTGACGGACTCGCTGACGCTGGAGATCGGCTATGACCGCGAAAATGTGGACTGCGGCGGCTATCATGGGCCGGTGCAGATCGACCGGTATGGGCGCACACTGCCCAAACCGGCGCACGGAACGGTGCGGCTGGATGCACCCACCGACCTTGGCAGCCAGATCATTGCCGAAACGGTAAAGCTGTTTGAGCGCATTACAGACCCGGAATTGACCGTGCGCAGAGTAACACTGAACGCCAACCGGGTAATGCCGGATGATGGAATGGTTCAGGTGGATCTTTTTACCGACACCAAAAAGCTGGAAAAAGAAAAAAGGCTGCAGCAGGCTATGCTGGAGATCAAGAGCCGTTACGGAAAAAATGCTGTGCTGAAGGCAAGCAGTTTTGAGGAGGGCGCTACCATGCGCCAGCGCAACCAGCAGATCGGCGGCCACAGTGCGGGAGAAGAAGATGGAAGATTACAAGAACAGTAAACTGGGCCGGGCAACGGCACAGAAATATGCGGACATTCTGGAAAAGCAGCGTCCCTGCAATGAGCAGTCGCTGCGCAAACATCCCCGGATGCCGCTGCAGAACCGGGCAAAGATCTTTTCGCCGTTTGCGGCGCTGCGGGGGTACGACGAGCAGCTGGAAGAAGAAAAACAGCGGTCGGAGCGGGTGCACAAAAAACAGCTGACCGAAGGGGAAATGGATGCGCTGTCCAACAAGCTGCGGCAGGTGGCCCGGGGCATGACCATTACGGTGGAATATTTCAAAGAGGATACGGCGCACCCGGAGTACCCTCCGGTGGGCGTGTATCAAAAACAGACCGGCAGAGTGGAGCGTCTGGACCCGGTATACCGGACGCTGCAGCTGGGACGGGAAGTGATCCCGTTTGAAGCGTTGTGTCAGTTGTCCGGAGACGGCATTGTGTGAACGGGAGCCTGGAGCGCAGAGAAATAAGGACAGTGGAAATCAGAGGAAAAATGTGATATCCTAAAGCTGAACGTACCGGGTTCGGAAACACTGTGGAGGTGTTCTGTATGAAAAAAGTTATGTTGAGGGTTATGACACTTGTTCTTCTGGCGGCACTGACAGCCTGCGCAGGAACGGAAAAAAAGTCTGCGGTGCCGCAGGAACCGCAGACTGGCAGCTCGCAGGCGGTAAGCCAGCCGCTGGAGGAGGCAGAGCCGCAGCAGCCGACGGAGGGACTGCCGGAAGAAGACTTGCTGACCCGTGAGGAAAATGTGACCCTGACCTATTATCTGGAAGGGGAAGTGACCAAGACCCAGGCTGTGCTGTATGTGGGGCAGGGATACTCGATCTATATCCCGGCGATGGAGTGGTCCTGCATGGATACCCAGCTGGACGGCTGCCCGGCACAGATCTGGCAGAGCGATTGGAACGAGCAGGTGATGCTGAGCGTGATCCGGCTGGATGATATGGACCTGACCGGGGCACAGACCTGGGTCAAGCAGCAGGCGCCGGGCTATCAGCTGGTAGAGGATGCCCGGGGCGGCCTGGGCGGAATGGATGCAGAGGACCAGATGATGGATGTGGTCTTTTATCCGGCAGAGGGCTGTGTCTACGCACTGATGCAGCAGTATCCGCTGGAAGCTGCCGAAGGCTTTGGCACACGGATGAGTGTTCTGGCCGACACCTTTGAATTGTTTTGAGTGAGCAGATGCCCTGGCGGCCGCAGATCCGGCTGCCGGGGCTTTTGCGTCTGGATAGGCAGATGCAAAAAAGCCCTTGATTTTACAAGAGGAATCCGGTATAATATATGATGTTCCGAATGACAGGAATGTTGTATTGAATAAGCCGGTGTGTCGGAATGGCAGACGAGGGGGACTCAAAATCCCTTGTGCTAATAACACGTGTGGGTTCGACCCCCACCACCGGCATAGAGAAAAGGCACCTGGAAGCGCAAGTTTCCGGGTGCTTTTCTTTTTGCTGTAACACACTGTTTGCCACACTTTGCATTTTGAAATGTACGAGTGATATTGATCATCAGGTGGGGAAAATGACGAAGGACGAGATGATGAAAGAGGAACTTGATAAGGCATGGAAAGAATCTTGTGAGCTGGAAAAGTGCCTTGTGGATGCGTACAAAGCTACACATACGATTCCGAGCCGAGGCACGATCATAACTCCTGAGATCAGGGCAGTGCATGAAGAACAAAAACGGTTGTACGGTGAGTATCTTAGATTGATGAAAAATACGGATTGACCACCGCCCGGGCGGACGATGTTTTTTCAGGCACACAGGTTTTATCACACTTGAACTTTTTGGGATCGCTTCTTGAAAGTCCGTTTTGTTGTGCAGATATTCAGTTAGAATAGCCCTGAACACCGGCATCTATGCCGGACAAACGCGACAGGAGGAGACAATATGACGGAAAGTAAAAAGTTTGTGGTCAAAAGTATCTACAATGAGGATGATTCCATCTTCAAGACGGATTATTTTGAATCACGAGAAAAAGCAGAAGAACTGAAAGAACTGTATGATTTCGGGGCGGAATGTCTGTACGGTAAAGGGCAGACCGAAGTGAGTGTTGTCATTGAGGAGCAATGACTGCCCGCATTTATCGGAAAATAACGGTAAGACCGGCCAATGGCCAGCGCCCAAAACACCCCCAGCTGCTGCGCACCACAGACACCGGTGGACGTGATCCGGATTCCGGCGCTCGCCCGGTCATCCGCTGGCAGGACAGCTGGCGGACAGAGGACTACGAGTAAAAAAGAACGATAACGCCCCAGCCCCGTGCAGTTGGTCTGCACGGGGCTGGGGCGTTTGCTGCTGCGGTGCGGCGATGTTACGAGGTGAACATGGCGCAAAAGCTGCCAATGACCAGAATGCCGCAGACCGCACCGATCAGCAGGAAAAAGAAGCTGCAGCCGATGTTGCTGCCGCGGCTGCCCTGCGTGCTCAGGCTGGAATAGAGCATATAGTCGTTCCACCGGTCATGATGATGGCTCATGTGATATCCTCCTTATAAACTTCAAACGGATCAACTTTGGTCTGCATATAGCATACCGGAACAGAAGTACGATAAGTGGGATTTTAAGAGCGGATGCAAAACAAAAAGCCTGCAAGAGCACGCATTTGCGCACTTTTACAGGCTTTTGGTTGCGCCAGCAGGAGTCGAACCTACGATGGGGGAGTCAAAGTCCCGGTCGAATTCTATTCCCATATCGCCCATCTCAAATTGCGTTTTAACGTTTTTTATTCCATACTCGACTATATTTTCCGGTTATGACAGATGGAGATTCCTCCTCCTGATGGAAACATAATAACATATCGGATGTTGCTAGTCAATAGCGTTTTATCGAGCGTTTTTGTGTTTGTGAACATTCCACAACGCAACAATTTTTAAGGTAAACTTTTTAATATCAGGCAGTCCGATTTTGGACCATCCTCTAAAAGGTCGTACATTGCGACCATTGAAGAAGGGTCGTACTCAGATTACGACCCTTAGCAATGGCGTAACGAAACGTTCCCCTATCATTCCAGGGTGTGACGCAAATCGCTACTCCCCATCATTCTGGGGAATAGGTCAACTCTACTAACTTCACCAACAAACTGAATCCGTCACGATTCATCAGATAAAGTCGCTGTTCTCTGCCATACCTATCTGCCGCTGTACTGTCGAAAAAGATCGGCTTAAAATTCAGCATATCTTCTACCTGTCAAGGGGTGTCTCCAATTTTGGATACTCCCTTTTCGCCCATAATAGAAGTGACATCTTCAATTTTGAATGTCCACTACGTTGGGCGTGGTGATGTCGAACAATGTGATCAAATCTTATTTAAGAATATGTCACATAAAATAAAAGCACTCGGAGTATGAATTCCGGGTGCTTTTTGACGTTTACGGACGAGAAAGAACTCCCGATACGATCTCATCCGGTTCGGATAATGTCAGAACATATCTTAAATCTTCCCTCGCTTTGGCTGTTGCGACCTCTCCATGCCAACCAGTGTCTAAATATTTTTCGTGCAGATATTGAATAATTCCCTCTTTAGTGAACATTCCCGTTTCAACGAACTTTCGCAAAAGACGTTGGCGTTCAAAAGTTGATTTTGTCGTGGTGTATCCTGCTCTGTTTATAGTCGAATGCTCTTGGAAATCATCAAAAAGGTCACTCATTTCACGTTTATAGTAGCCAAATTCGATTTTCCATTCTTCGCTTTTTAAGATTGATGGATCATAAACCGCTCTTAAATCATAGCACCAGCATCCGCCAACTGCGTCAAACATTTCTTTTGTTACGAAATATTTTTTGCATTCATCGCATCGGATTATATCCATAAGATATGGCTCTTCGTCTTCAAATTCTTTGTTCTTGACATACGCCTTGCACGCTGTACAATGGTGTTTCCTCATAAAACAGCCATTTGACTTGTAATAAAATGTAATGGTCGGCGTTTTTCTGAACTTAATCTCTTTAGGTTCTTGATATCGTGCAATAAAAGCAGGATCCACATAGTCAATTCTTTCAAAAGTGTATCTCTGTTTCGTTCCATCGGCGCTTACAAGGTCAAATGTTTTTCTGCCCCTAGCAATAGAAGTCATGACCGCATCGAACATCGATTTTCTGGTTTTATCGTGGCGTGATATTTGTGTTTCCAGATCTTCAGTTAATGCTCCTGCGTATGCCTCTTTGTCAGGATCCAGACCGTGTAATACAATCCGAAGTGTTATTGGGTCTTCGTTACTCCCATGCTCTTTTACATTGGTAGTAACTATAGCGTAAATATTTTGAAGATCAATACTTGCCAGACGCGGCGGCAATTGATTTTGATATTTCACTTACGCTCCACCTCTCAAAAATCACTCTTGCAGTCCTTACAGTGCCACTGCTTGCCGATCTTGCCGCTAGCGAGACCTGTCATCGAAATAGATACAGCACGGGAAACGGCACCAATCTTTTCAGTACGAGTAGAATTACAGTACGGGCAGCGAACTTGATGGGCTTCCCTCTCAGCTTGTTCTCTTTCATATCTGGTTCTGGCGATATAAGCATCTACTTCGCGCTGTCTCTTTTCGCGTTCCAAGATGCCGGGATCGGCTTGCTCGCGGAGATAATCTTCGTACCATCGAAGGAATTTACGATTTATCGACAAATAGCTGATTACTTTCCGTGATTTTTCGTTTGAATTTTTAATTTTATAGTAATATTCTTCCATTTCTGGGTTTTCAGAAAGAATATTATCAATCATGTAAAAATAAAGAACAGACTCGTAAAACGCGTTATTGTCATTTACATAAGGATCTTCTTTTAAAAATTCCGCACTCTTAGACTCTTTGTAAAATATTTTATAAATTCTTTTCCCTTCAGAATAAAGTAAATGACTCCACCAATATCCCTCACGCATTCCTTTTCCTGTCTTGGGATCGATTTCTATGTTCATAATTCCCACTTTCATATCAATCACCTCATTGACAAATAAT
>CAYXQN010000058.1:0-10822 GCA_964466825.1 uncultured Faecalibacterium sp.
AGCGCCGATCAGCTGCTCGCGAGGATCCTGGGGGAACTCGCTGCCCTGCTTCTCGCGGTAGATCTGCTTGAACTGTGCAACCAGCTCCTTCAGGTCATCAGCAGTCATCTCGACGTCCAGCTTGATGCCCTTAGCAGCCTTCAGCTCGTCGATCTTCTCCTCGAAGAAGGACTTGCCCAGCTCCATAACGACGTCAGAGTACATCTGGATGAAACGGCGGTAGCAGTCGTATGCAAAACGGGGGTTGTTGGTCTTCTTAGCCAGACCCTCAACAGCCTCGTCATTCAGACCCAGGTTCAGGATAGTATCCATCATGCCGGGCATGGACTGGCGAGCGCCGGAACGGACGGAAACCAGCAGGGGGTTCTCGGTGTCACCAAACTTCTTGCCGGTGATCTCTTCCAGGCCCTTAACGTGCTCAAAGATGTCAGCCTCGATCTCTGCGTTGATCTGACGGCCGTCGTTGTAATACTGGGTGCAAGCCTCAGTGCTGATGGTGAAGCCCTGAGGGACCGGCATGCCAGCTGCGGTCATCTCGGCCAGGCCAGCGCCCTTGCCGCCCAGAATGTTCTTCATCGTGACTTTGTCGCCACCGAAAGCATCGTTGCCTTCGCTGAAGTAATACAGATACTTTTTGCTCATGCGTTCTTTACCTCCCATTGATCGACCCTCTGGCGTATCACGCCGCAGGTCTCATCGTCTGCCTTGTCGTTACCTACGATGAACATTTTCTTGTGAATGCTAAATCATTATACCAGAAAATCTGTTCCTTTCCACCGTGCAAAATCCCGAAATTGGTTGATATTTTTTATGCAAATCACTTGAAATTGCCCAAGTTTTACTGTAATATATACTGGGATAAATTCGAGAGGATTTTTATTTTACAGCGTAAATTATCACTCTGTTGGATACAACTATCTATCCTTGAAATGTTCGGACATTCTTTTCATTGTCCATTTTGTGCCGGATAATGCCGCCGCATTTCATCGGCATATTTTTAACCGTCGGCACTGCCGCCGGAAAGGAGTTTTCATCATGGCTCTGAACTTTTCTTCCGCCGCCCTGGATGCTGCCCGCACCGCACTGGACGATGCCGAGGCCGCACAGGAGCTGATCCTGCTGCAGCACATCGCAAATGGTGTGCAGATCACCAGCCGCAGTGTACAGATCGACCAAACTGTACAGATCGCCCCTGGTGCCGTTATCCTTGCAGGCACCATCCTGCGGGGCAACACCATCATCGGGGCGGGCTGCGTTATCGGCCCCAACAGCCTGATCGAGGACAGCATCGTTGAAGAAAACACCGTTGTCAATGCCAGTCAGGTCTATGCTTCTCACCTGGGCGCTCACAACAGCATCGGCCCCTTTACCCATGTACGGGTAAACACGGTCACCGACTACGGCGTACATCTGGGTGCTTACGTAGAGACCAAAAACTCCAACCTCGCCCAGGGCAATACGGTCAGCCACCTGACCTATATCGGAGATAGCGACGTAGGCAAGCACTGCAACTTTGGCTGCGGCACAGTCACCTGCAATTACGATGGCCAGAACAAGTTCCGCACTACCATTGGCGATTACTGCTTTATTGGCTGCAACACCAATCTGGTAGCTCCTGTCACGGTAGGCGACGGCGCCTACACCGCTGCTGGCAGCACCATCACCAAGGATGTTCCTGCTCAGGCTCTGGGCATTGCCCGTCAGCGTCAGACCAATCTGGACGGTTGGGCTGCCCCTAAGATGGAATCCTATATTGAAAAGAAAAAGAAGTTAGAGGAATTGAAATGAACTATTTTAAACGACTGCGCCAAGCTATTTCTTCCGCTTGGAAAAAAGATTTTGAAATCGAGGAGATGCTCTATCCGACGGAGGAAAAAAATGATTTTTTGGCCTTTATACCCAAGCCGATCCGCAAATTCTTCACTGTTCTTGTAATCTCCTTGCTCATTCTTCTCATTGTCCTCTTATTCTATTTCTCCACAAGCCGCAGTGCCGCATCAAATATTCTGCAAAATCTTTTGTCCAGCGCCCCTTCTGCAGTCGTCAGCGGTTCACAGGATGAGATCTCTTTCGAGCTCCTGTCTGAAACAAACTACTTTTTTTGCTTTACCCCTGATAATGTTACCGATCGCTACAGTGAAGCTCTGGAGCAAAGCCCCGATCTTCTTTCTCTTCTGGAAGTAGCGTCTGAGCAGAATTCTTTCATCGAGCCAAGAAAACTTCGCCTAAGCAAGCTTTCTTCCAGCAGTGACACCGTCACCTATCACTTTACCGCACGGCTGGATGCCGTTTCCTCTAAGGTAAAGGGTGTGGCAACTGCGACCGGCACGATCGAATTGACCAAAATCAAACAGGATTGGAAAGTTTCCGCATTGTCCTTTACCCTTCAGTCTACCAACTCATGATCCTTCCCCCGGTCTGCCCTGCCGCAGACCGGGGATTTTTACGCAGAAAATATATCTTTTTTTGCGCCCGTATGTTATACTTAGTAATTGTATCACACAAATTATAAGATAAGAAAAGGCATTGAAACATTATGAATACAAATGACATCTGGCTGATCGCCGGTCTGGGCAACCCGGAATCCAAGTATGACGGAACCCGCCACAATGCTGGCTTTGCTGCACTGGACTACCTCTCCGACAAGTGGAGCATCCCGGTCGGAAAGACCAAATTTCAGGGTCTGTGGGGCCAGGGCGATGTAAACGGCCACAAGGTCGTCCTGCTCAAGCCCCTGACCTACATGAATCTCTCTGGTGACTCCATTGCTCCGCTGGCGGGTTTTTTTAAGATCCCTGCTGACCATGTGATCATTCTGTGCGATGATATCACACAGGATCCCGGCAAGCTGCGCATCCGTCCTTCCGGCTCCGCTGGCGGCCACAACGGATTAAAAAGCATCATCGCCCGGCTGGGCGGAGACACATTCCCCCGCATCCGCATCGGCGTTGGCGCAAAGCCTCATCCGGACTACGACCTGGCCGATTGGGTGCTGGGCAAGTTCCCCACTGCAGACGCCAAGGCCCTGACTGACCGCTTCCCTGATCTGGAAGCAGCCGCCAAACTCATCATGGACGGCAAACTCGGCATGGCACAGAGCAAATACAACGGCTGATCTGCCAGCCTTTTGATCGACCCGCAGGAAAGGAGGCTCCCATGTACGAAGCACTGCTCAAAGCGACACCAGAATACCAAAAAATCGCAGCCAGCTTTGCCACCCCCGGCCCGGCCGCCCTGTTCGGCCTGCCGCCTGCCGGCCGTGCACTGCTGTATGCTGCATTGCAAAAGGACCTTGGCCGCACACTTTGCATCGTGACCCCCGGTGAAGCGGATGCCACCCACTTTGCGGACGACCTGAAAGCACTGGGACTTTCCACTGCGGTATTCCCGCCCCGGGACCTGATGCTGCGTCCGGTGGAAGGTGCCGGACGAGAATATGAATACCGCCGCCTTTCGGTGCTGGGTGCTCTGGCAGGCGGCCGGCTGCAGGCGGTGTGTGTACCTGCCGAAGCATTGACCCAGTACACCGTCCCCCGGGACGAATTTTTGAAAAATACACTTACTCTTAAACCCGGTATGGTCTATAACCGGGAAGCCCTCATCGGGCGGCTGTTTGCCGCCGGATATGTGCGCCGCAGCCAGGTGGACGGCCCCGGACAGTTCAGCGTGCGTGGTGACATTGTGGACATTTATGCCCCGGATATGCACCAGCCCGCCCGTGTGGAATACTGGGATGACGAGATCGACTCCATTGCATCCTTTGACCTGCTGACCCAGCGCCGGGACAGTGCACTGGAAAAGATCTATCTTTCCCCTGCCCGTGAAGTCCTCTTTGGCAGCACCGAACAAACCGCTGAGGCTCTCAGGGCCGCCCAAAAAGCAGCCCGCGGAAAAAAACGCACCGCCATGGAGACTGCCATGCAGGCCGAGCTGGCGCAGCTGGACTCCGGCCTGATGCCAGAAGCCATGGATAAATATTATGGCATCCGGTACAAGGCACCTGCTACCTTATTGGATCATCTGACCGACCCGCTCCTGATCCTGGATGAGGTGGGCGGCATCCGGGATGCCCAAAAAGCCACCGAGTACCGCCGGGGTGAAGAACTGACCGGCCTGTTGGAAGAAGGTGTGCTCTGCCCCGGACTGGATATGCTGTACCAGACCATGGACGATCTGGCCTTTGCTGCCCAAAAGCATTCTACCCTTCTGTGCGAGAACTTTCTGCGCGGGATGAATGAGTTCAAGCTCAAGGATCTGATCAATGCCGAAGCCTTTGCTGCTCCAAACTGGAACGGCAACCTTGCCTCGCTGCAAGAAGATCTGGATCCGCTGATCGAGCAGGGCTATGCCATTGCTCTGTTTGCGGGTACACCCAAAGGTGCTGCCGCTCTGACCCGCGATCTGGCAGACAAGGGATATGCCGTCAGCATGAGCCGGGATGTGCGCCCCACCAAGGGCATCGTACAGGTTCTTCCGGGTCATCTGACCGCCGGATGCACCTTTCCCTTTGCTCATGCAGCCGTGCTTTCTTCCCGCCGGCATGGCCTGGACGAGGCGAGCGCCGAGGCCAAAAAGCGCAAAAAGAACAAAAACGCTCTGTCCAGCCTGTCCGACATCAAGCCGGGCGATTATGTAGTGCATCAGAGCCACGGCATTGGTATGTATGCCGGCATCCAGCGGCTGGAAGTGCAGGGTGCCACCAAAGACTACTTGAAAGTCCAATACTCCGGCTCGGATGTACTGTATGTTCCGGTCACCCAGCTCGACCTGCTCAGCCGCTATACTGCTCCCGGCGAGGAAGAAAAGGTCAAGCTTGCCAAGCTGGGCGGTGCCGAATGGCAGCGCACCCGTGCCAAGGTCAAAAAGGCTACAGAGGAGATGGCACAGGAGCTGATCGAGCTGTATGCACGCCGCCGTCAGGCGCAGGGCTATGCGTTCCCGCCGGACGGTGACTGGCAGCGGGACTTTGAGACCCGCTTTGATTACGACGAAACCGACGACCAGCTCAATGCCACTGCCGAGATCAAAAAGGATATGGAAAAGCCCTATCCGATGGACCGGCTCCTGTGCGGAGATGTGGGCGTAGGCAAGACCGAAGTGGCCCTGCGGGCGGCGTTCAAGTGCGTGATGGGCGGCAAACAATGCGCCATCCTTGCCCCTACTACTTTGCTGGCGTGGCAGCACTACAACACCCTCATCTCCCGCATGGAGGCTTTTCCGGTGCGCATTGAAATGCTCTCCCGCTTCCGCACCGCCAAGCAGCAAAAAGAAACGCTGCGGGGGATGCAGTCCGGCAGCGTGGATATCGTGGTGGGCACCCATCGGCTGCTGTCCAAGGATATCCGCTTCAAGGAGCTGGGGCTTGTCATCATCGACGAGGAACAGCGCTTTGGCGTCAAACACAAGGAAAAGCTGAAGGAGAACTTTATCGGGGTGGATATGCTCACCCTCTCCGCCACTCCCATTCCCCGTACCCTGAACATGGCCATGAGCGGCATCCGGGATCTTTCCACCATCGAACAGCCGCCCATTGAACGCCAGCCGGTGGAGACCTTTGTGCTGGAGTATAACGATGTGATCCTTGCCGAAGCGATGAAGAAGGAGCTGGCGCGCGGTGGTCAGGTCTACTACCTGCACAACCGGGTAGACAACATCGAAGCCACTGCTGCCCATGTCAGCAAAATGGTGCCTGGTGCCCGGGTGGGCATCGCCCATGGTAAGATGACCGAGGAGGAGCTGAACCCCGTCTGGCAGCACCTGATCAACGGCGAGATCGACATCCTTGTCTGCACTACCCTGATCGAGACCGGCATCGACGTGCGCAACTGCAACACCCTTGTCATCGAGGATGCTGACCGGATGGGTCTGGCACAGCTGTACCAGATCCGGGGCCGTGTCGGTCGCAGCGGACGCAAGGCCTACGCCTACTTCACCTTCCGCCGGGACAAGACCCTGACCGACATCGCTCAAAAGCGGCTTTCCGCCATCCGGGAGTTTACCGCATTCGGTTCCGGCTTCCGCATTGCCATGCGGGATCTGCAGATCCGTGGCGCCGGCAGTCTGCTTGGCCACAGCCAGCACGGACACATGGAAGCGGTTGGCTACGACTTGTATGTAAAAATGCTCAACCAGGCGATCGCCCGGGCAAAAGGCGAACCGGTCCTGCGGGACAAGAGCGACTGTCTGGTGGATCTGCGTGTGGACGCCTTTATCCCGGAAAAGTACATTGCAGACGGCCCCGGGCGGATCGAGGCGTACAAGCGCATTGCCGCCATCCAGACCGCAGAGGACGCTGCCGATGTACTGGATGAACTGATCGACCGCTACGGCGATCCGCCGCCCTCGGTCAGCGATCTGGTCAATGTCTCTCTGGCCCGGGTCCAGGCAAGCGCTGTGGGCGTACGCGAAGTGACCCAGAAAAAGGACCTGCTGACACTGGAGCTGGAGTCTCTGGATGTCAACATGATCCGGGGACTTCTGGTCGCATTTGGCGGCAGAGTGATCGCCGGCGCCGGGTCAAAACCGTATCTCTCGGTCACTCTGCATCCGGACGAAAAGCCCCTGGAACTTTTGCAAAGCATTCTGAAAGCAATGGCAGAGATCCTTGCAGCAAAGTGACCACTCGCTTTGCCGCAAGGATCCTTACCCTATAAAATCCACAAATCAGGAGTAATAATACTATGAAAAAGAAGATCCTTGCGCTGGTATGCGCACTTGCACTGGCTGTCGGCCTGGTCGGCTGCAGCCTTTCCACCCCCAGCATCGTCGGCAAGATCGGCAGCTATGAGGTGACCTCCGGTATGTATCTGATGGCCCAGTTCGGTGCTTATCAGCAGGCCGCTCAGTACGCCTCCGACGAACAGGACAGCACCAATGTCAAAGCCTTCCTCAAGCAGACCATTACCCTCGATGCAGAAACCGGCGAGACCGCTCTTGTCAGCGACTATGTGGCCGACAAGACCATTGAGGCGCTTCGCACCTACGCTGCCATCGACACCCGTTTCCAGGAGATGGGTGGTGAACTGACCGATGTGCATCTGGCCCTTGCTGAACGCTATGCAGAACAGATCATGGAACTGTACGGCGACGTTTATACGGCCAACGGCATTGGTGCCGAAACACTCAAACAGTTCCAGTGCCTGCAGCTGAAGAACACCATGCTGCTGGACCTGTGCTATGGTGAGACCGGCAGCACCCCTGTATCGGATGCAGAGCTTGTCGAGCATCTGAACAGCCAGATGTATGAGATCGCATATATCTCCATCCCCCTGTACAACACCTCCACCTTCGTCATGGCTTCGGAGGAGCAGGTCGCACAGATGCTGGAGAGGGCACAGATGGTCGCAGACACTTACAATAAAAACAAGCCTGCCGAGGCTGGCAGCCAGATCACATCCTTTGGCAGCTACGCCAATGTCTCTCTCAGCAGCATCTTTGCCGTGCTGGGGTCCGAGGTATCCTCCGCCAGCACCTTGCAGCGTGACCTGCTGGGCGAAAGCGATCTGATCGACGCCTTTACCACCGAGGGTTCCGCTGATACCATCCGCGGTCTGGAATTTGGTGAGGCTGCCGCTTTCCAGTACAGCGACTACGCTATTATGATGGCCGTCCGTGTGGACCCGCTGGGCGTTTCTACCTTGTCCGAGATCCGCAGCGAGATCCTTTCCGACTGCATGGGCGATACCCTGACCGAAGAACTGCTTGCCAGCGGCGCCGCTATGGCGAACGAACTGAATGCTTCGGCCATGAAGAAGCTGCCTGCCACCAAGATCGTGCTGAACTGAGTTTTCCACAAATAATATATAAAGAGGTGCAAAACCATCCCATCGGGGCGGGTTTGCACCTCTTTTTTGTTCTGTATATCCTGCGCTATCCTACGACTCGTTCAAATTCAGCAGCAAGGGCAGCGTTGACGGCGTGAACTGCATTGGGGTCGATTTTTGTCTCGGAGCGGTCATAGGTAAACAGCCCGTTCACCTCGTCCTCCACATCTGTGACCTGTGTGTACACCAGTGCCGAAAGCCCCTTTTTCAGCTGGGGCAGAACTGTTTGCAGCTGCAGCTTCTGATAACGTGCGGTCAGTTCTTCACGGCTTTTGGCCGTACCGTAACCATAGGTCTTTCCGGGCGCTTCATGCCCCGGCATCGGCCAGGCAATACCGCCATATTCGCTCAGGGCAGTGACCCGTTTCTGTGGGCGCACGATCAGCGGATAAAAATAATTATGGATGGAATACACCTCTCCGCCGCCCTGATCGAACCAGCCGCTGGCTTCGTCGATCAGCCGGGTATCGTCCAGTCTGCGGACCGCTGCCGCCGCACCGGCTGCATCAAACTGTCCCCAGCCCTCGTTAAAGGGCACCCAGCAGCCAATGCACGGATGGCCGCGCAGGGCCTCCACCGTAGCCTGAAGTTCCCTGCAGTATTCCTCCCGGGATGCGTCTGTTCCGCGGCTCAAAAGACCCCAGAGCGGTTTTGCGTCCGGCAAGCACCGCATTACCGGCTGCAGGATATTGGTCAGATAGGTCACAAACCACAACTGATACCTTGCACCGCCATTGACCATATCCTGCCAGACAACGATCCCCAGACGGTCGCAATGGTAATACCAGCGCTGCGGTTCTATTTTTGCATGTTTGCGCAGCAGGTTGAACCCCATAGATTTGACCCTGCTCAGCTCCCGCACCACAGCTTCGTCTGATGACGGTGTGTACAGCCCCTGCGGCCAGTACCCCTGATCCAGCAGGCCATTGAGGAGGATCGGCCTTCCATTCAGGCAAAAACGCGGCACACCGCAGCCGTCCGGCTCACAGCTCCATTTGCGAAGTGCAAAATAGCTGTGTACCATATCTCCGCCCTGCACACTTACGGTCAGGTCATAAAGAAAAGGAGAGTCCGGGCTCCAGGGCAGGAAATGCTCCGGCGGGATGCTCAGTGTGAGCATCCCGTCCTGATCCGCATCGTCCGTCCCCCAGTCCTCTGCGATGCACACTCCTCCGGCACGCACCACTGCACAAAAATTCACCGCACCATGGGGCTGACTGGTATTCAGCTGCACCGTCACCGTGCGGGCATCGTAGTCCGGCGTAACGGTCAGGCTCCGGATATAATTTTCCGGCACACGCTCCATCCAGACGGTCTGCCAGATCCCGCTCTGGGCCGGGTAGAACATCCCGCCCGGGTGCAGCGTCTGTTTGCCGCGGGCCTGCACACCAGTGTCGCTGGGGTCCTGCACCGCCACCCACAGGGTGTTGTGTCCGGTGTCGTGGAGCAAATCGGTGATATCCAGCACAAAGCCCCAGTAACCGCCCCGGTGACCACCGGCAAGATGTCCGTTTACCTGCACTGCGCAGGCATAGTCCACTGCGTCAAAATGCAGCAGCACACGCCCGCCTTCTCCGGCAGGCGGTGTAAAGCTGCGGTGATAGTGCAGCCACTGCCCCGGCTGCAGAGTCCGGCCCACACCAGAGGCCGGAGACTCCGGCGAATAGGGCACCAGGATCTGCCCATCCCACTGGGCCGGGCATTGTGCCGTGGACGTGATCGCATACTGCCAAAAGCCATTGAGGTCAAGATAACTGTCCCGCCGCATCTGCGGGCGTGGATATTCTGAAAGAGGATGCATCCGCTCACCGCCTTTTGTTTATTGGCTTCATTCTAACACAGAGCTGACGGTTTGTAAAATCATCCCGACCACAAAAACAGCCCTGCCGTTTTCCACGGCAGGGCTGTTTTGCGGTTGAAAATTCAGATCACTCGATCAGGCCGTTGAGCAGAGTCAGGCACTTGCGGCTGTGCAGCTTGCGGATCGCCTTTGCCTCGATCTGACGCACACGCTCACGGGTAACGCCAAAGTCACGGCCGACTTCTTCCAGAGTGCGGGGACGGCCATCATCCAGACCAAAGCGCAGGCGGATGACCTTTTCCTCACGGGGGGTCAGGCTCTTGAGCGCCAGATTGATCTGCTGGGCCACCATTGCACGGTCGGCAGCTTTGCCGGGAGCCTCGGCGTTTTCGTCTGCGACGAAATCACCCAGAGAAGAATCTTCTTCCTCACCAACAGGGCTTTCCAGACTTGCAGGCTCCTGTGCCATACGCTGGATCTCGCGCACACGTTCCACGCTCATATCCATTGCCTTTGCCAGTTCTTCCGGCGTAGGCTCGTGGCCATTCTGATAGACCAGCTGGTTGGTAGCCTGGCGCATCCGGTTGATGGTCTCCACCATGTGCACCGGAATACGAATGGTACGGGCCTGGTCTGCAATGGCACGGGTGATAGCCTGACGGATCCACCAGGTAGCATAGGTAGAGAAGCGGAAACCGCGGTCGCAGTCAAACTTTTCTGCCGCCTTGATCAGGCCGATATTGCCCTCCTGGATCAGGTCCAGGAATGCCAGATTGTGACCAACGTGCTTTTTTGCAATGGAGACCACCAGACGCAGGTTTGCTTCGCTCAGGCTGCGGCGGGCATTCAGACCATCGCGGCGGACCTTGAGCAGCTCCTGACGGCGCTCCTCGCTCAGGGGGCCGTTCTCCACAGCCTCCTCAGCAGCACGGTCCTCCGCTGCCTTTTCCTCATCGTCCTCGCTGGCCTTTTCGCCATCCGCGTCCAGATCATCGTTGTATGCACGGCTGCTCTCGTCTTCTTCAAACGAGAAGCGTGCGGTATTCTTTTTGATGTACTCAGGTGCACCGTATTTGATGCGGTCTGCCTGCAGGATATGAGCTGCCTCCGCACCTGCATGGATGCGCTTGCTCAGCTCCACTTCCTGCTCTGCGCTCAGCAGCGGGATCTGGCCGATCTGCTTGAGGTAGTTCTTGAC
>CAYXQN010000059.1:0-10740 GCA_964466825.1 uncultured Faecalibacterium sp.
AAGATGACGGATTGGACCCGTGAAATGTTCTACAAGGACACCGGTCTGCAGTTCGTTCAGACCGACCGCAAGATCGCTACCCCCACCACTTTGCTGACCTATGCAGGTATTGGCTGGCTGGAAGGCACCACGACCTGGGACGAAGAGGTTGCAAACCAGACTGGCGTGAGCTACGGCTGGGGTACCACCAAGACCTATGAGTTCTTTGGCGCACCCTTCATGAAGGTAGATATGGTCGCCTTTGCCAACACCCTCAACGAGCTGAACCTGCCGGGTGTCCGTTTCCGTCTGGCTGCAATGACTCCGTGGAACAACAAGACTGAGCTGGCTGGTATGATGTACCCCGGCACTGCCTGCTACGGTGTGCAGATGCACATTATGGACGAGCACAGCTATAATGCAGTGAACACTATCCTGAATATTCTGGCCGTTATGAACGAGTACTTTGGCGAGGATATGACCTACACTGACGAGATGACAAAAATCACTGGCAGTGAGGATGTTGCTGCAGCGATCGCCAGCGGCAAGAGTGCAGAGGAGATCTGCGCATCCTTCCAGAGCGGATTGAATGCCTTTAAGGCAGAGCGTGCAGAGATGCTGCTGTACTGAGCCGTGAACCGGAAATAAAAAAGAGATTCCCTTGTTCCTCATAGATTTCCCCCAGATGCAGAACAGCCCGCTCCGGAAACGGAGCGGGCTGTTCTGTCTGTATACGTAAGGAGAAAAGTGAATGGCTCAGGCAGTTTTGCGCACAAGCTGTTCGTGCATCAGGAACATTACGACCAGCGCAGCAAGCAGGAAGAAGGGGAACAGTGCCGGTGTAATGTGGTTGGCGACCAAACCGAACAACGGAGGCATTGCAAGGTTGCCTACATAGGCACTTGCCATCTGGATGCCGATGACAGCCTGGGAGTGTTCGGCACCAAAATGGGCAGGGGTGGAATGGATCAGGCTTGGATAGACCGGGGCACAGCCCAACCCGACCAGCATCAGTCCGGCCAGAGAAAGGGCGGCAGGGCCGGGCAGCAGCAAGGCTGCAATGCCGATGGCAAGGATAAACTGACCCAGGCGGACCATCTGACTGTCAGAGAATTTTATGGTCAAAAAGCCGGAAGCGGCACGGCCGATGGTGATACCAAGATAGAACAGGCTGGCAAAGACGGCGGCGGTTTCGGCGGGGACGTCCTTGCTCAGCGTAAGGTAGCTGCTGGCCCATAACCCGGCAGTCGTTTCGAGGCTGCAGTAGCAAAAGAAGCAGAGCATGACCTCTTTGGCGCCAGGCAGTGCCAGTACCTGCCCAAAGCGCAGTGCCTTAGGCTGTGCGGCGGGGTCGTCCTTGGACTCAGCTGTACGGGTCTGCCACAGTGGCAGGCTGAGCACCAGAATGGCAGTGAGCAGGATCTGGAAAATTGCAATATAACGGTAGCCACTGTTCCAGCTCATACCGCCTGCCAGTGCGGCGCCCATGACAAAGGGGCTGATGGTGGTGCCAACACCCCACATGCAATGCAGCCAGCTCATGTGGCGGCTCTCGTAGTGCAGGGCAACGTAGTTGTTCAGGGCTGCGTCCACACTGCCGGCGCCCAGTCCATAGGGGATCGCCCACAGACAGAGCATCCAGTAGGAGGACGAAATGGAAAAGCCCAGCAGAGCAGCGGCGGTCATGCCAACACTGATAGCGGTCACTTTTCCGGCACCAAGCCGCAGGGTCAACCGGTCGCTCATCAGGCTGGAAAGGATAGTGCCCAGCGAGATGATCATGGACAAAAAGCCGGCGTAAGAGACAGGGACCCCAAGGATGGGGTACATGGTGGGCCAGGCAGAACCCAACAGGGAATCTGGCAGACCAAGGCTGATAAAAGCAATGTATATAATGGGGAGCAGCAGCTGGAACATAGATTGTTTTCCTCCGGAAATCATGTTATACTGTCGATGACGATATAAGGATATCATACGTTTTACAGAAATAGTAGGAAAAAACTGCTTTATTTTTGTAATAAAATCGTCATTGTTCGAAAAACGCTCCTTGGGGAGGAGAGGTACCGTATGCCATTGGAGAGAGTATGTGAGATCGTTGCGTCGGAACAGGGGCGCGAGCTGGCACAGCACGGCAGTGCATGGTTCCCCATTGCCTGCTATGAAGAGGATCTGACCTGTTATTCGGTGCCGTGGCACTGGCACGAGGACTGGGAGTACATCTTAGCACATCAGGGCACGGTGACGGTCGGTGTGGATAAAAAACGCTTTTGTTTGCAGCAGGGTCAGGGGATCCTGATCAATTCTGGTGTGCTGCATGCCGTTGAATTTGTGGAGCAGGGGCCATCGGTCCTGCACTCGGCGGTGTTCCATCCACGGCTGGTCGGCGGTGCAGACACTGTTTACTGGCAGAAGGCTGCAATACCGCTGCTGGCACCGGATGCACCTCCATATTTTTTGTTGGAAGAAGGGGAAGCGTGGCAAAAGCAGGTGCTGGATGATTTCTGTGCAAGCTGGGAGGCTATGGTGCAGGAGCAGGATGACTACGAAAATATGGTCCGGTACCGGATCTCGGCGGCATTGCATAAGATCGCAGTACATTGTCCGGCGAGGGAACACCGCAGCTCCCAGCAGGAGCAGGTGGAGGCATGGCGCATCAAACAGATGCTTCATTTTATAGAGGGTCATTATGCGGAAGAACTGACCCTGCGGGCGATCGCAGAGAGTGTATCCTTGAGCGAGAGTGCCTGCCTGCGCAGTTTTCGGCAGCTGCTGGGTACCACGCCAATTCAGTACGTCAAACAGTACCGGATCGAAAAAGCGGCGGAAATGCTTCTGTCAACGCGGCTCAGGACGGGAGAAGTTGGTGCGGAATGCGGGTTTGCGGATGTGAGTTACTTTACAAAGACCTTCCGTGAGGTGAAAAACTGCACACCCAGGGAATATCGCAGACGATTTGCAAAGCAGAGTGAGGCAGTATGATCACAGGCAAAAGGAGGGATGGCCGGGATGCAGCGTAATTTGACCAAAGGACCGATCACAAAAGGAATTTTGCTGTTTGCACTGCCATTGATGTGCGGAAACCTGCTGCAGCAGATGTACAATATCGCAGATACCTGGGTGGTGGGCCGTTACCTGGGGGCGGATGCATTGGCAGCAGTAGGATCCTCGTATACATTGATGACGTTTCTGACATCGATCCTGTTGGGCCTTTGCATGGGAACCGGGGCGGCGATCTCGATGCAGTATGGCAGCGGGGAGCAGGATATGATGCGGCGGAGTGTGTTTCAGTCTTTTGTGCTGATCGCAGGAATCACACTGGCACTGAACCTGGCAGTGTACTGGGGGATGGACGGCATCCTTTGGGTGCTGCGGGTCCCGCAGGAAGTACGGCCGCTGATACAGGAATATCTTCAAATCATATTTTCAGGCATTGGAGCTACGTTTTTATACAACTATTTTGCAAATCTGCTGCGTGCCATAGGAAATTCGGTAGTTCCACTGGTGTTTTTGGCGGTTTCGTCGGTGCTGAATGTAGTGCTGGATCTGTTGTGCGTGCTGGTGCTTGGCTGGGGCGTAAAAGGGGCAGCGGCGGCTACCGTATTTGCGCAGTTTGTATCCGGGATAGGCATTGGCATTTATACCCTGACAAAAATGCCATGGCTGCGCCCCAGCAGGGCAGACTGCCGCTGGGACCGGAAGGAACTTGCGATGATCTTGAATCTTTCGGTCATGACCAGCGTGCAGCAATCTATTATGAACTTTGGAATTTTGATGGTACAGGGGTTGGTCAACAGCTTTGGTACGGTGATCATGGCGGCATTTGCAGCAGCAGTCAAGATCGACTCGTTTGCCTATATGCCGGTCCAGGACTTTGGAAATGCCTTTTCCACTTATGTGGCACAGAACTATGGGGCGAATGAACAGGAGCGCATCCGCAAGGGCATCCGCAGCGCTGTTGTGACAAGCGGAGTGTTCTGTATCGTGATCAGCACGTTGGTATGGGTGTTTGCAGCACCGCTGATGCGGATCTTTATCGATCCGGCGCAGACCGAGATCATTGTGGCGGGAGTGAACTATCTGCACATTGAGGGTGCCTGCTACATTGGCATCGGTATCCTGTTTTTGCTGTATGGTTATTATCGTGCAGTCAACCAGCCGATGATGTCGGTCGTGTTGACCGTTGCCTCACTGGGCACCCGTGTGACGCTGGCCTATCTGCTGAGCGCAACTTCTTTGGGTGTTACAGGCATCTGGATGAGTGTGCCGATCGGCTGGGCGCTGGCCGATGCCATTGGTATTGGATATTACTTTATCAGGAAAAAAGGAAGTGACCGGATGATACCGGACCAAGGAGGACAGGATGCTTCGGATCGCAGTTGCAGAGGATGAGGCGGCAGCTCGTGCTACGTTGCGGGACTATCTGGACCGCTGGCAGGCGCAGACTGGCCAGCAGGTGCAGGCCGACTTTTTTGAGAGTGGAACACAGCTTCTGGATAGCCTGCCGATGCAGCTGCAGCTGGTGCTGCTGGACATCCAGATGCCGGGGATCTCCGGGATGGAAACAGCCCGCCTTTTGCGGGAAAAGCTGCCGGAAGTGGAGCTGGTATTTATCACAAGTCTGACGGGCTATGCGCTGGAAAGTTACGAGGTGGCAGCGCTGGACTATCTGGTAAAGCCGGTAAGCTATCCCCGGTTTTGCCGCAGCATTGACCGGGTCTGGCGGCGCATTGCGCAGCAGGAAGAAAATATTCTGGCAGTAAAAAACACCGATGGAGTGTTCCGTATCCGGGTCAAGGATCTGGTTTATGTGGAAGTGTTCAGTCACCGTCTGGTGCTCCATACGGCACAGCAGGAGCTGAGCTACAGCGGTACACTGACGGCACTGGAAAAACGGCTTGGGACCAGCTTTTTCCGCTGTCACAGTTCTTTTTTGATCAATCTGGAACAGGTGACCCAGCTGGATGGAAATGAGGTCGTTCTGGGCGAAAATCGTCTGCCGGTGAGCAAATACCGCCGTAAGGCACTGCTGACAGCGCTGGCGGCTTGCTGGGGGGAGAGTCTATGACAGAGATATTTATGGACGGCAGATTGCTGTACAGCCTGCTGCGGGCAGTGGGCGGCGGAATCCTTTTGGGATGGTTTGTCCGGGGAAATACCTTTTGGGGCTGGCTGCGGCAGAACTGGGGCGCTATGCTGGGGTATTGGGCTGTGTTTGCTTTGCTGATCTGGCGTGAAAGCAATGGCACGATGTGGTCGTATCTGAGTTATCTGGCGTTGATCGTATGGTATACTGTGGGCGCATGGAAACTCAATGGAAAACAGCCTGCGGCAGCGGTATGCCTGGCACTTTGCTTTTTTCTCATCACGGATTGCAGCAATACGGTGCTGCGGTTTTCCAATATGCGGCTGCTGGGACGTGATCCGCTGCATTCGGGTACGCCATGGGAGATCTGCGGAATGTCTGTGCTGCTGTTGATGGCACAGACGGTGCTTCTGGCACTGGTGCGCAGGATCTGCCCGCCGGGCCGGATGGGCGTTCTGCGCTCAGCATCCCTGACCTTGTTGGTGATCTCTACGGTGCCATATCTGTTTGTCAGCCAGATCACAGTCTGGCTGCCGCTGACCAATGAAGATCTGACCACGGCAGTACCGGTTATGCTGGTAGGGTGCTGCGGTTTGGCCTTGCTGTTCCTGCTGAGCTTTGTGCGTTATGTGGGAGCCGAGGAAGATAAGCGCCAGATGCTTCAGCTGCGCTTTGCAGCAGAACATCAACAGCAGCAGTATCTTTTACGCAAAACAGCGGTGGACTCCGTGCGTGGGAAATATCACGACCTGAAGAACATTCTGCTGTATCTGGAGCAGAGCAGTGACCAGGAAGCGGTGCGTGCCCATATCAAGCAGATCCTGAATGAGATCCAGCCGTATGAGCAGATGACAGCCACCGGCAATGAGACGGTGGACATTCTGCTGGGAGAAAAGCTGGCTCGCTGTCAGGAACAGAAGATCTCCTGCACCATTACGATGAATGGAAAGCTGCTGGATTTTATTGAACCAATAGACTTGTGCGTGATTTTTGGCAATGCAATGGACAATGCCATTGAGGCCTGCGCAGCCTTGCAGGATCCGGATGCCAGAGCTTTGAGCGTCCGATGCCAAAAGCGCGGAGAGTTTGTGATACTCAATTTCCGCAATTCCTGTGCCGCAAAGCCGCTGCCTGTGGACACACTGCCGCAGACGACCAAACCGGATGCAGAGAACCATGGATTTGGCCTGACCAATATCCGGATGGCTGCGGAAAAATACGGCGGGCAGATGAGCGTACGAGCCGAGCAAAACGAATTTGTGCTGACACTATTGTTCCAGCAGAAGAAAGAAGAACAAGCTGCAGAGGCATAAAAAAAGCAGGTGCATCCAAGGATGCACCTGCTTTTTTGCTGCCAGGCTGATGAAAAATGCCGGCTTTTTTGTTAACAGTGAAATGCAAAAGGCGTGTTGCAGCAGGCCTTTGCAAGGGTCAGAGGATGGAATAAAGCACTTCCGGTTCCTGTGGGTGGAGGGTGTAAACGGCAATGTTATCGGTGGTTTTGGAGAAGCGTCCGTCGATGCGGCTGGTAGTTCCAACGCCAAAACTGAGATAATCAGCAGTGCTCTGGCGGGCAAGCAGATCCTGACATTCCATGCCAGGCTTTGCCCAGCGCCTGGGCAGGTATTCTCGATAGCCTTTTTCGGTCAGGTGCTCGGCGGCATAGGCCAGCATGGCGGGGATCTCGTTTTGCTGCACGCCCGTGCTGTCGGCAAGGATCATCGGATCCAGCCGCAGGGCAGAGACCTTGTATTTTACCGCAAAACGGAGACTGGTACGGAAGTTGGCTGCTGTCTGCCCGGGGATGCCGTACAAAAGGCTTGCTTCGTAGGCAGGCAGATGGAACAGCTGCGGCAGGATCAAAGAAGTCTCGCCGCTGGGGGTGTTGCTGGCACTGCCAAACCGTTCCAGTTCTACTGCCCGTGCACTGACCAGTCCCAGGACCAGGCGGTTGACACCGGCATTCTGGAAGGTGACCATCCAGGAAGCATTGACCTGATTGGGCAGAGCCTCCACGCTGACCTCCGCATCCGGCGCAAAATGGAACAGCTCCCGCAGACGAAGCATGATCCGCAGGAAATCAGCCTGAGAAAGGGCAGTGGGGCTGCCGCCGCTCCAGTAAACAGTCTGCACGATGCTGTCGGAAAAATCTGGTGCGGCAGCTTCGACTTCGGCCAGGAGTGCGGCTGCGTAAGAAGCGCAGGTGTCTGGCGTGGCCGGATAGATCTTTTGTGTGCAGGATGTGCATTGTTTTACGCAAAAGGGAACATGAAGATACAAATGAAGCGGCGCAGACATAAGAGCTCCTTTCACAGAAAGACGGAGGAAAAACGGGAACTGCCCCGGCGCTGCGCACAGCACCGGGGCAGCCCTTGATTAAGAAGAAAGAAAAAAGAAAGTGTCGAAAATGATCAGAGAGCGGCTACATACTGGCCAACCAGCATACCCTGCGTGTTGGCAATGCCAAGGCTCTCGCCGGGGATGGAGGTGGAGTACTGGAAGCCGAAACGGCCGCCGCAGTTGTTGCCGGCTGCGAACAGGCCCTTGATGGGCTCAAAGTCGGAACCGAGCACCTGGCTGTTATCGTCAGTCAGCAGACCGCCGGTGGTGACCAGCATGCTGCCAAATGCCTTTTCGGCACCGTAGGCGAAGATGTGCTTGCCGTTCAGCGGGCGCATCAGGACGGGCTCCTTTGCAAAGTCCTCGTCGATGCCTTTTTCGCACAGCTCGTTGTAGCGGTCCACTGTGGCGATAAAGTTCTCCAGGTCGGTGCCGGTAAAGCCCAGACGCTTGCCCAGCTGCTCAGCGTTTTCGCCTGCGTAGACCATTACGGTACCCATGCCGGTCACTTCGTAGCCGGCATCGCCGCCATCGATCGCACCCTGCATGATGTCATCCAGCTTTTCGTCCTCGCCGTTGGCGTAGTCGATGGCCATGTGGCCGGGAGCCTGATAGGTGATATCGGTGCGGATGGTGTCATTGAACACGGTGTAGATCTTGCCCTGAGGCTCCTTGGCACCTGCCATTGCAGCCAGAACGATATCGCCAAAGCCCTCGTTGCAGTAGCGCTTGCCGTGGCAGTTGACCCACAGTGCAGCGGTGGTGCCAATGGGATCTCCGGGGCTGTTGCAGGGGTAGACGTAGTTGCCGCCCATGCTGGACAGCGGGCGGCTCTCCAGTCGGCCGCCTGCCCAGTAACCCATCTGGATGCCGGAACCGTCGCAGTCCATGCCGCCGATGGCAGTGTCTTCGGAGCAGTAATCGCTGATCTCGATCAGCAGGTCACGGCACATCTCAGCGTTGCCGCCAAAGCCGCCGCCGCACAGGATCACGCCCTTATTGGCGTTGATCTTAACGTAGCTGCCGTCGGCTTCCTGAGCGATCACGCCCACAACGGCGTTACCGTCCTTGATCAGCTGGCAGCCCTTGGTGCCAAAGTGATAGTCAGCGCCCTTTTCACGGGCGATCTCCATGCAGCGCTTGACCGGGGAGGCATTGCCATTCAGGGTAGGCGTGCCGACCCAGGTGCTGATGCCGCTCTTTTTCTGGGTGTAGTTGCTGCTCAGGGGCCACTGACGGACGGTCCAGGTGGACTTTTCCTCGTCGGTGAAGCTGTCGCACATCCAGTCAAAGCACTTGCCGCTGTTCTTTGCGTAGCTCATGATCAGACCGCAGCGGCTGCGGTTGTTGGTGCGGAGCTGCCAGTCGGTGACGAATTCCTGAATGTCGACCTTGGGGATGCCCTTGCTGGCCAGGAACTCGCTGTTGATATGGCCGATCTGTCCGCCGCCGCGGAAGCTCATACGCTCCTCGGTCTGGGATTCCAGCACGATGACGCTTGCGCCTGCCTCAACGGCAGCGCGGGCAGCAGGGGTGCCGGCCTGACCGCCTCCGACGATGACAACATCAGCGGTATACTCGGCTGCAAAAGTGGTAACAGCCTCGGGTGCAGTGCGCCAGGAGGTGGTTTCAGCCGTTGCTTCCGGAGTGATGCTGACGACCGGCTCACCCTTTGCCTGCGCCACACAGTTGGAAACGGCATCCTTGATGGCATCGGAAGTGATGGTGGAACCGGATACGCCGTCCACCTCAGCACTCTGTGCAGCCAGGATCTGGGACTTGAGCTCGTCACCGATGTCCTTGCCGAAACCAGCAGTCTCGCCGGAAACATCGATGCTCACATCGGTAATGCTCTCAGCATCAAAGGTCAGAGTAACGGTAACGTCCGAGCTGATACCCTTGGAAGTTGCAGAGTAAGTGCCGGGCGTATAGGTGCCGCTGGCAGCTGCAGAGCTGCTGGAGGCGGTAGTGGAGGTAGAATTGGAAGAACAGCCAACCAGAGCACCGGCGACAGCAGCGCCCAAAGCGCTGACCGAGGCAGTGTGCAGGAACTGTCTTCTGGAAACCTTGCTTGCCATGTTTTCTTCTCCTTTGTTCTTTGATCGTTCAGAGTGGGTTCTGAGCTTTGATAAAAGTGTAGCAATGCAAAAAAGAGAAGGCAAGCATTTTGCGTGGTTGGGTATTTGTACTGCGTATCTGGATGCGCTCGACGGGTAAACAGAAAAGAGCGGGCACCGTATCAACGGTGCCCGCCCGGAGTGCTAGAGGATAGTTAAGTGAGGATCAGAGGATCAGAAGCCCTTGATGTCGGCCTCGGTGATCTTCTTGGTTGCCAGGGTGCGGCTGTCAACGTTCTGGCCCAACAGCAGCTTGCCGTCGTGCAGCAGCTCAACAGCCTTGTCGTGCTTTGCAGCATCCCAGTTGTTGCCAATGATCTTCCAGTTGTTATCAACGATAGGCTCAATCACGCCGCCCTTGACGGTCTTGATGTACTCGCCCAGCATCTCACGGATGCCGCCCAGCTCGCCCTTGACGTCGATCTCCAGCAGCTCAGGAAGAGTATCGCCAGCTGCGAACATATCGGAGGGAGCAGCCATCATCTGGGTGGAGTAGCGGTAGTTGTTGACAGCAACGATGAAGCTCTCATCGGGATCGACGGGACGGCCATCCATCCAGGTCAGGTTCTGGATACGGTTGCCTGCTTCCTTGGAAACGTCGATATCATACTTGACGCCTGCAAAGGTGTCGTACAGATAGTAACGGGTAGAAGGCTCGAATGCGATGGTCAGATCGCCCGGCTTGTAAGTCTGATAGAAGCCAGCGGACCACTCCATGAACTTGAGCAGCTGCTCGCCGGTCATGCGGACCTTGTACAGGGTGTTGGCATAGGTGTAGATAGAAGCCAGATCGCGCTTGCGGATGGTGCCTTCCATAACGTTGGAGGTCATGGAGGTCATAGCGGTTGCAGAAACAGCAGCGCCGGTGTAGTACATCTGCACTTCGTTGATGAAGTCCAGCATAGCGGTATCCTGGATCATGGGCTGCGGGATCTGGGTGATCTCGTTAGCAGGAGCAAAGTTGCCGCCGCGCAGCTCACCGATCACGGTGTTGGCGTCTTCCTTGGCGTGCTTGTCGTAGGAAGCCAGCAGCTCGACCACTGCGGGATCAGCCTCGTAGTTCTTGATGTCGTTGACCTCAGAGGAGCTGTCCAGAATGACCCACTTGCCGTTCCACAGGCGCTCCATCTGCAGGTGGATCTCAGCCAGATCCTGACCGTTGGACTTGTTCTCAACGATGATGGTGCCGTTGTAGACTTCGTTGACGCGCTGGTGGCCGTG
>CAYXQN010000060.1:0-10611 GCA_964466825.1 uncultured Faecalibacterium sp.
CTCTGGAGAACGCAGCTTCTGTTGCTGAGATGGTCCTGACCACCGAGAGCCTGGTCGCTGATCTGCCGGAACCCCCCGCAGCAGCTCCTGCCGGTGGTGACATGGGCGGCATGGGCGGTATGTACTAAGCAGTACCCAAAAGCCGCATGATAGCTTGATTTTTTGAGAGTGGAAAAGCGGATTTACGCCAGACCTACGCCACTTACGCCAGAAAATCGAGCGCACTATAAGGTAATAAATCGGCACCTGTCACAAAAAGTGGGTGCCGATTTTTTTGTATGGATGCCGGAGAAATCGTCCATCCTATCTTAAAAGAGAGGGAGTGGAGCGATGGCCGGGCGACGAGTGCTGGTACTGTATTCAGGGGTCTTGTTTGCCTTTGCGGTGGTGCTTTGCCGGTTATACTGGATCGCACAGACTCCTGCTTACAGCACCCGTGCGGCGGCACAGAGCAGTGTCTGCCTGTCACTTCCGGCGAGGCGGGGCAATTTTTATGACTGCGAGGGGCGGCTGTTAACAGGATTGCAGGAACAATGGATGGCACTTTGCTTCCCCAGGGAGGGGAATTACGCAAAACTGTATTCTTATACGGATGCTGAAGGACAGGTGCTTCTGTACAGAAACCGCAACCGAGCGAGACCATTTTTGCTGGAAGTGGACAGAGACCTTTCACCACTGGGGATAAGCTGTTACCCTTCGGCACGGCGATACTGTTCGGTGCCGCTGTGCCAGCATTTGATCGGTTATCTGGATGCGGAGGGCAAAGGTGTTTCGGGCCTGGAAAAAGCTTTTGATGCGCTATTAACGGGGACTGGGGCTGCGGATACGATCCGATGTGCGGTGACTGCTCAGGGACGTTTGCGCAGCGGAGAAACGCCGGAGCTTGTTCGGGCAGACAGCGAAGCAGCCGGGGTCCAGCTGACGATCTCCCGGCCGATCCAGCGTGCGGCCGAAGCAGTGGCCGCTGAAACGATGACAACGGGCTGTATTCTGGTATTGGATGTCCGTACTGCAGAGATACGGGCCAGCGTAAGTGTGCCTGGGTATGACCCGCAGGAGCTGACCGCTAGTCTTGAAGCGGAAAACAGTCCTTTTATGAACCGTGTGCTGGAGAGCTATGCAGTAGGGTCAGTGTTCAAGCCGGTGGTTGCGGCGGCGGCGCTGGAACAGGGAACTGCAATTGAATACGAATGTACCGGAGCCTGTGTGGTAGATGGCCAGCGCTTTGGCTGTGCAGGGGGCATAGCACATGGCAAGGTGGATCTTGCAGCGGCGCTGGAAAAAAGCTGCAATGGCTATTTTGTTCAACTGGGGCAGCAGCTTGGCGTAGCGTCTCTGAGGCGGATGGCGCAGGATCTTGGCTTTGGGCAGAGCGTATGGTTGGCAGGACAGCTTTCTGCGTCGGCAGGTAAGCTGCCAGCGACACAGGAACTTGCCCAGAGCGGACAACTGGCAAATTTCAGCTTTGGGCAGGGGAGCTTGCTTGCCTCGCCAATCCAGATCGCAGGAATGATCAATGCCATTGCAGCGGATGGAGTTTACCGTACACCATCTGTTGTACGGGGCATCCTTTCTGAGGAGGATGGCGAGCTGTTGGAGACAGCGCTGCGCCCCCGAACAAGGAGAGTGATGTCCGGACAGACAGCTGCTGAGCTGCAGCAGATGCTGGTACAGGTCGTGGAAAATGGAACGGCAAAGGATGCGGCTGGCCTATTGGGCGGCGCAGCAGGGAAGACAGGGACCGCGCAGACCGGCCAATATACACGGGATGGTGCGGAAAAGAAGAATTTATGGTTTGCAGGATTTTATCCAGCGAAGGAGCCGCAGTATACGGTGGTCATCCTGCAGGACGGCCAGCAAAAGCCGAAACGCTCCAGCACGCAGATCTTTGCGCAGTTGTGTGAGACTTTGCAAATAGTGTCATGAAATCTGTGATTTTTACTTGCTTTTTTGAAAATGGTATGATACTATATAGTCGTATTTTTGCGTGGATTTCCATGAACTAAAATAAAGGAGCGTTACGATCCATGTCTGTTATCGAAATCGTTGGCGGTGCTATCCTGCTGGTTGCTTCGCTGGTCATCATCTTCCTCACTCTGCTGCAGCATACGCATGGTCAGGGTTTGGCTGGTGCGATCAACGGCGGTGCCGGTGGTGCAAACAATGCTCGTCTGACCCCTGCGGATCAGATGCTGGCAAAGGTGACCCGTATTGCCGGTGTCGTCTTTTTTGTGGTGGCGATCCTGGCTTGCCTGTTTGCAGGCCGTCTGGCTGGTTGATCAGTCGTTGTGCAGCCCCGTGACAGTACGGGGCTGTTTTTCTGCCCAAAAATCGAGTAAGATAATGACGGAAACAACGTGCCGTCGTTTAATGTGGGTGTGGGAATATAACTCACAATGGGAAGGGCTGCGCTCCGCAGGAGAGGGCAGCTGTGGAAGTTAAGGAGTAAATATTATTATGGCAATGCGTGACAAGATCGAGCACGAGATCCAGAATCAGCCGTGCACGGTAAAATACCTCAAAGCAAAGTTTGGCGGTGACCGCAGTGCGGACCGCAAAGTGATGGAAGCTCTGGACCAGTTGGTGCACGAGGCAGTGATCTGCCAGCGTCAGGGTGTGTTCTTTACAGTGCGCTCCGGCCGTGCAGACAAGGTGCTGCTGTGCAAGGTGGTCAAGCTGGGCAAAAATTTTGCTTTTGTAATGCTGGAAGATGGTACCAGCGATATCTTTATCCCGGGGCGTTACACTCGTGGTGCAATGCCCGGTGACAAGGTCTTGGTGGAAAAATTTGCCCGTCCTCGTGTGGAAGGCAGTGATGAGGGAGAGATCCTTGCAGTGCTGGAGGAGCACAACTCCATGGTCGGCACGGTGCGCCGTCTGGAAGGCCGCCTGAAGTTTGTGCCGGATGATTGCCCGGCTATTTCCATGCAGATGATGCGGGACTGCGAAGGCGGTGCCAAGGACGGCGACAAAGTTGCTGTTGAGATCCTGCTGCGCGGTACCCGTCAGGAAGACCACCGTGTGGGCGTTGCCATGCGCTTTGGAGCTTCGGACGAGGCAAAACGCTGCGCAAAAGCACTGCTTTATGCGCAGGACATCCGCAGCCGTTTCCCGGATAAAGTGCGTGAGGAAGCAAAAAAACTGGAAAATGCTGTGGTCTCTCAGGCTGATATGGAGGGCCGCATGGATCTGCGTGCGCTGCCTATCTTTACGATCGACAGCGCAGAGACCAAAGACATCGATGATGCGGTCAGCCTGACAAAGCTGTCAGATGGCGGCTTTGAGCTGGGTGTCCATATTGCGGATGTGTCCCATTATGTCAAGCCGGATACCGAGCTGGATGCAGAAGCATATAACCGTGCTACCAGTGTCTACTATGCGGATCAGGTGGTGCCTATGCTGCCCAAGCAGCTGTCGAATGGGATCTGCAGCCTGAATGAGGGCGTTGCCCGTTTGGCCTTTTCCTGCCTGATGCGCCTGGACAAGGATGGCAATCTGACAGATTATCGCTTTGTCAAATCGGTCATCTGCAGCCGTGTGAAAGGTGTTTATGCGGAGATCAATGCATTGCTGGCTGGTGCCGCAGACGAGGAACTGAAGGGCAAATACCATGAGGTATTGGAGCAGCTGCCTGCCATGAAGGAACTGTACGGCCATCGTGCTCGTCTGCGCCGTGAGCGTGGCTGCATGGATATCGAAAGCGGTGAAGTAAAGCTGATCCTGGATGAGGAGGGCCGCTGCATCGATGTGAAAAAGCGTACTTCCGGCGAGAGCGAATCCATGATCGAGGAGTTTATGCTGCTGGCAAACCAGTGCGCAGCGCACTTTGCGCGGGTCAAGCAGATCCCCTTTGTGTATCGTGTGCATGAGGAACCGAACGCAGAAAAGCTGGAACGTCTGCATGCATTGCTGCAGGCCTGCGGCATCAACGACCACTTTGCCAAGGAAGTGCCCACTCCCAAGGAGCTGAGTGCGATTCTGGAAGGCGTGCGTGGTACGGCCTACGAACAGATCATCAACACGGGCATGCTGCGCTGTATGTCCAAGGCGTTGTATGAAGAAAAGCCCAAGGGTCACTATGGTCTGGTCCTGAAGGACTATGCCCACTTTACCAGCCCCATCCGCCGCTATCCGGATCTTGCGATCCATCGGATCATGACTGCGCAGCTCAGCGGAACAGATAAGGAAACAATGCTGCTCAAGTACAGTGATTTTGCAGAGCGGGCCAGCAAGCAGTCCAGCGAGCGGGAAGTGATCGCCATGCAGATCGAACGCAAGGCAGAGGATTGCTACAAGGCTGAATATGCCCGCCGTCATCTGGGTGAGTGCTACGAGGGCCGAATCTCTGGTGTGACGCAGCGTGGTTTGTTCATCGAACTGGAAAACGGTGTGGAGGGCTTTGTGCCTGCATCCAGTCTGACAGCAACTGGCACCATGCTCACCGAAGGCGTGCGTCTGTCGGACCCTGTTTCCGGCAAGAGCTGGAGCCTTGGCGATACCATGATGATCACCATTGTGCGTGCAGATGTAAACCTGGGCAAAGTTGATTTTGAGGTAGCACCGGAAGCAGCCCGGATGTAAATCTTTTTCAAAATAATTATTTTTTGACGGACTTCTCTTGCAATAAAGAGCAGTCCGTCTTTTTTGTATAAAACAACAGAATACGTTCCTGCGTGTTTTTGCATATCCGGCGAGATTGTGCAAAAATGCTGAAAAGTAATACTACTATGGAATGAATTTGCACAAATCGTACTTTTCCGGCTTGCCCTGTACAGCGTTCTGTGCTATGCTAGAAGCAATGAGCGTAGGAGAGAGCCTGCGCATGAATAATTCAAAAAATGAGGAGGTCGTTTTCCTGTGAAACACTTTATCTCCCGCCGTAGCTTTCTGAAGGCATCTGGCGTTACTGCTGCTGCCGCTACCATGGCACTGGGCGCACCTGCTGCGTCTGCCTGCTGGCTGGGCAAAAAGTCCGATGTGACCATTTTGTACACCAACGACGTACATACCTACATCGATAATGCTTCGCCCGAGATCACTTATTCTGCTATCGCAGCTCTGAAAAAGAGCTATGTGGATGCTGGCAAGCCTGTCCTGTTGGCAGATGCCGGTGACCATGTGCAGGGTACTGCCTACGGTTCTATGGACAACGGCGCTACCATCGTCGAACTGATGAATGCTGCTGGTTATGATGTGGCTACGCTGGGCAACCATGAGTTTGACTACGGCATGGAGCGTGCAAAGGAGATCATTGAGGACGCTGAGTATCCCTATCTGTCCTGCAACTGGGTCAACCTGCCCAACGGCAAGCGTGTTCTGTCGGATGTCAAGGTTTTTGTCAAGGGCGGTGTGCGCATTGCATTTGTGGGTGTGACGACTCCTGAGACCTTTACCAAGTCTACTCCTGCATACTTCATGAATGAAGATCAGTCTGAATATATCTATGATATTCTGGGTGGTGATGATGGCCAGAAGCTGTATGATGCAGTGCAGAAGTCCATCAACAAGGCAAAGCTGATGGCTGATTATGTCATCGGTCTGGGCCACTTGGGCGTTGATCCTTCTTCTTCTCCCTGGACCAGCAAGGAAGTTATTGCGAACACTACTGGTTTTGATGCATTCATCGATGGCCACTCTCACACTGTGATGGAAGGCGAGAAGGTTCTGGATGCTGCTGGCAAGGAAGTTCTGCTGACTCAGACCGGCAACTACTTTGACAATGTTGGCGAGATGACCATTGCAGCCGATGGTACTATCACCACCCGTCTGATTCCTTCCTACGAGGGTGTTGATACTGCTGTTGCAGCCATTGAGCAGGGCTGGATCGCAACTGTGGACGATATGCTGGGCGAGAAGATCGCTGTGGGCGATCCGAAGTTCTACATCAATGATGCAGAGACCGGCAAGCGTCTTATCCGTTCTGCAGAGACCAACCTGGGCGACTTTGTTGCTGACGGTATTTACACCTACTTTAACGAGATCGAGAAGCTGAACTGCGATATCGCCATCATGAACGGCGGCGGCATCCGTACCGATGTAGATGCTGGCTACTGGACGTTCAAGACCTGCAAGCAGGTCAGCCCGTTCGGCAACGTTGCCTGCCTGATGTCCGTCAAGGGTCAGCAGATCCAGGATGCTCTGGAGTTTGCAGCTCGCTTTGCCGGTTCTGGCAAGGAGAACGGCGGTTTCCTGCACGTTGCAGGCGCTACCTACGAGATCCACACTGATATTGAGAACACTGTTCAGACCGACGATAAGAGCGTTTGGATCGGCAGTGCTACTGGCACTCCGCGTGTTCAGAATGTCAAGATCTACAACAAGGCTACCGGTACCTACGAGCCGCTGGATGTCAATGCTACCTACGCAATGGCTGGCATGAACTACACCCTGCGTAACCTGGGCGATGGCTTTGCTATGTTCGACGGCGCAGAGCTGATCAAGGACTATGTCGCAGAGGATTATCTGGTCATGGCAACTTACGCAATGACCTTTGCAGGTGTGGATGCAGAGGGTCTGCCTCATCTGGCATCTGCCAACAGCCCGCTGGCAAGCTACCCCGGCTACCTCATCAACTATGAGAACCCCTACGGCGCAGGTCGTATCACCATCCTGTAATCAAAAAGAAAAAGCCTTTGAGCGGCGCATCGTTTGCAAAACGGTGCGCCGTTTTTGTGCAATGGATAAGGGTTTGGCAAACCGCAGGAGGCGACTCAAAAACTCTTTACAAATCTCTGATTGTGTGGTATGATTCTTTCATAGGTTTTTGAAAACCTTATTTCGGAGTTACGAAAAACGACAAGAATCAGAGGTGAAGGATATGGATTCACTCCAAAGGCGAAGCAAACCGATACAGAAGGGAAGCGATGCGTTGTTTCACGCAAAAGATCCGGGCAGTGCACTGACTCATTTTGTTGGCTTTTGTGCGGCTGTTTTTGCAACGCCACTGCTTTTGATCCATGCAAGCAGCCATGGGGCAGACACTGCTGCAATGCGGAGCCTCACCATCTTTATGCTGAGCATGACGCTGCTGTATGGTGCAAGCACGAGTTATCATACGCTGGATCTTACACCGGCAGCCAATAAGCGCCTGAAAAAGATCGACCATATGATGATCTTTGTTCTGATCGCTGGCAGCTATACACCGTTTTGCACACTGATACTGAGAGGGGAGCGGGGACATCTGCTTCTGGTCACAGTCTGGTCAATCGCTGTTGCGGGGATGCTGCTAAAGGCATTTTGGGTCACCTGCCCCAAATGGTTCAGTTCGGTGATCTATATCGCAATGGGCTGGGCGTGCATCTCCAACATCCCGGCGCTGTTCGGAGCGTTGTCCGGTGGTCAGTTCGCTCTTTTGCTGGCTGGCGGGTTGATCTATACCGCAGGCGGTGTGATCTATGCACTGAAGTTTGCAGTGTTTGGCGGACGTTTTCGCTATTTTGGCAGCCACGAGCTATTCCATGTGTTTGTCATGGCGGGCAGTGTATGCCATTATCTTGCACTTTGGAATTACGTTGGTACGCTGTAAAACGAGAAGATCTGAAAAAAGAAAAACTTTTTTGGAAAATCGCTTGACAAATCCCCGATTTATGCGTATAATAGCTAACGTTGACCGGCTCAACACCGCGAAACGAAAAGAATATTGGGGATTTGCATAGTGGTAGTGCGGTAGACTCTGACTCTACTTGTGGGAGTTCGATTCTCTCATCCCCAACCAAAAGACCTGAGCTGATAGCTTGGGTCTTTTTTCTGTGCACAGGGGAAATGTGGATGGAGTAATCTGCTTGTAAAGTGTTTTAGAAAAACATCAAGCGATTTACCACCCACACAAACCGGCATCCTTTTTGCGAGAGCTGAATATACTGAGAATATAGATTCGGACAAGCAAAAGGAGGACTCAGACTATGCCGGAGCAACACAGTACACTCGGACAACAAACGATGATGTCGGTTCGGGTATCCAGGGACCCGGAACACGAACGATATCATCCGGAGCTGGAAGAAGAACTGAAAGAATGTCTGTTCTGCCTGAAACGGAATGAAATGATGTTTGATTTGGAGGTGGACAGTGACCTCATTGAACAGCGCATCTACGAGAGGCAGGCATTGCTGTGTAGATATCGTTATCTGTTGGCTAAAGCACGGGAACTTGGGCTGCACACGATACTCACAAAGTATCCGGCTGCTTTTTCTGATTAAACCAGCGAAAATGCGCAGATGGCTGCAAAAGGGGAAGGAATCGCCTGGTTGCAGCTGCCTGCGCATTCGACGGTTGATGGAAATCTGGCAGGAAATACAAAAAGCATCTTGACACTTTTGGAGAACTGTGATAAACTTTTGTTCGTTGCAGAATACTCTAAAAATGCTACTGTGGCTCAGCCGGTAGAGCAGCTCACTCGTAATGAGCAGGTCGTCCGTTCGAATCGGATCAGTAGCTCCAAGAAACCCATGATTTTACGTTAAAAAACGTCGAAATCGTGGGTTCTTTTTTGTGGTAATGACACGTCGATACAAAAAACCGCAACAAAAACCGCAACATTGGTTTTAGAAATCATGTGTTTTGGGTGCGTTTTATGAGTGGATAGACCTCGATTCCACGTTATACTACCAGCGGCCAGAGGGACGATTTCCGGTCGCTGGCAAGACCTCGCCTGTGCTCCATCAGGCGGGGTCTTACTTTTGCCGGAATTTCCGATACATAATTTTACGTATTTATATTGACATACGTATTATTACGTGGTATAATATAGATGTTGAAAGGAGGTAAGCAAACTTGCGATACAGCGAACTTGAAAAGCTCCTCAAAAAAGCGGGATGCACAGTATTCCGACAGGGAGCCAATCACACAATCTGGTACAGTCCGATTACGGGTGAAAAGTTTCCTGTTGGGCGGCATAGCGGCGAGGAAGTTCCAATTGGAACCTTACGCAACATCAAAAAACAGGCGGGGCTTGAATAAGCCCCCATTTCTCATATATCAGTATAGCAACTGGAGGTATTTATAATGGCAAAGTATTTCTATCCGGCAGTATTTACGCAAGAAGATGCAGGCTATTCCGTTAACTTCCCGGATCTGCACAACTGTTTTACCAGTGGCGCAACGCTGGAAGAAGCAATGGAAATGGCAAACGATGTCCTGTGCCTGACTTTGTATGATCTGGAACAGGAGGGTGCTCAGATCCCTGTTGCAAGCAGTGTCAATGCGGTGGAACACGCAGACAACGAGTTTGTTTCGCTTGTCGGCTGCGATACGATCACATATCGCCGCTTCTTTGACAACAAGGCGGTCAAAAAGACGCTCTCCATTCCGAGCTGGCTGAATGATATGGCGGAACGTGCAGACATCAACTTTTCTGGCACATTGCAGGAAGCGTTGAAAGCAAAACTGAATATCGTATAAATGCAAAAAGCGCTGCTGTATAGGTTTCCCCATACAGCAGCGCTTTATTATGCCCTATTTGCCCCCGCCATGGTACGCACTGCCAGGAGGCGCAGCGGGGGCTCTGCCCTGCGCAGGGGCTGTGTAGCGGAGGCTTACTCGCCCTTAGCCTTGAGACGAGCAAACACCGCATCTGCCTCGATCGCGGCGGTGGTGAAGCTGTTGTTCTTCCACCAGCTCACCAGCGCCGCCACGGTGGTAAAGCCAGCCGTGACCAGCTGCTCCAGCTGCTCGCTCTCGATGGGCAGGATGGGCTTGCCGCAGGCGGACAAAATCTGATTGGTCAGCGCCAGCAGCAGGACAGCCGTGCGGGCGATGGTGGATGCGGATACGCTCTTGGCGGTGATCTTGGTACTCATATCAGTTCCTCACTTTCATTCGTCTTTGATGATCGGCAGGGCCTTGGCTCTCTCATAGAGATTTGTGCCGGTCCCGTTGCCGCCCAGCTCGTGATAGCTTTTGTACAAATGTTCCAGGTTGTGCAGTGCATCGGTGGTAATGCCTCCACGGGTCAGCCACTTTTCGCACTCCAAGTAGATGCGGTCATGGAGCATTGCAACCACTCCTCCCCGGAGTGCTTTCTGCTCTTTGACGGTCTTTTTCAATTCCCGGAACATAAACGCCATCACAGCCGAGATACCGGCAAATATCAATTCCCCGATGTGCTCCAGGACAAAAGTCTGCATTGGGTATCACCCCTTCCAGCGGCTTTTGACCGCCCGCACATCTACATGGACAAAGCCCTTGGCGTAGTATCTCCCCACGCCTCCGGAGTTACCCAGCAGCTTTTCAGCGTAATCGGCCAGAGCGTCCACACTCACGCCGGTGATGCGGATATCTGCAGCCTTGCCGTAGAGGTGCTGGCTGTATTTAGCCCCGCCCTCTTTGGCATTGTGGTTCGCCGTGCGGTATGCCGAGTTGATGATGACCGCCTTGCCGAAGTGGTCACGGATCTGCTGCAGCAGCTTGACCAGCTCGCTGTCCACAAAGATGGGGTCTGAGCCGTCTTTGCAGCGGAACTCCCGGACGTTGAAGTTTGCTGAGAGTTTCCGGTTTCCGTTGTTTTGCAGCGAGTATGCCTCGATCGCCATGTTTACTCCTCCTTGGGTGCGTACCCAATCCCAGTGATCTCCTCAAACTCCTCTGCGGTGATCACGCCCTTGCGCACATACACTC
>CAYXQN010000061.1:0-860 GCA_964466825.1 uncultured Faecalibacterium sp.
TCATCAGGGGGATGAGCTTTTCCGGGAACTGATACGGACCATAGTTATTGGAGCAGCGGGTAATGTTGACCGGCATGCCGTAGGTGTCGTGGAACGCCTTTACGAACAGATCCGCGCTCGCCTTGGAGGACGAATAGGGGCTGTGGGGATCCAGCGGCGTGGTCTCCATAAAGAAGCCCTCTGCGCCCAGTGCGCCGTAGACCTCATCGGTCGAGACCTGAAGATACTTCTTGCCTTCCTTCCAGGTCTTTTTCTCCGCATCGTACCACACTTCCTTGGCACGCTGAAGCAGGTTGACCGTGCCCATCACGTTGGACTGGACAAAGATCTCCGGGTTCTTGATGCTGCGGTCCACGTGGCTCTCCGCGGCAAAGTTGATGACGTAATCGAAATCATATTTCGCGAACAGTCCTTCGACCAGCTCCTTATCGCAGATATCGCCCTGCACAAAGACATGGCGGGGGTCGCCCTCCACATCCTTCAGGTTTTCCAGATTGCCGGCATAGGTCAGCTTATCCAGATTGACCAGCAGGATCTCCGGGTATTTTTTGAGCATATAGTGCACAAAGTTGGAACCGATAAAGCCGGCACAGCCGGTGATCAGGTAAGTTTTCATGTTGTCTCCTTTTGCTTAATCCTTCATGCCGTTGTCGCCGTCCCAGTGGGCAAAGAAGCAGGCCAGTGCATCCTGCCAGGAACGGACATCGTTGCCGATGGTGCAGCGCAGCATCCGGTTGTCCAGCGCGCTCCACCGGGGACGATCGGCACTTGCGGGGGGCTTGGCCTTGTATTCCTCACTGGTACAGGGGGCAACGACGGCATCCACACCGGACAGGCGGATGATCTCGGAGGCAAAATCG
>CAYXQN010000061.1:960-10606 GCA_964466825.1 uncultured Faecalibacterium sp.
GTGGGTCACGCACAGGTGCAGGATCTCGTGGGCCAGGTCCACTGCATTGGTGGGGGGCAACGACGGCATCCACACCGGACAGGCGGATGATCTCGGAGGCAAAATCGTACCAGGAGCAGATCCCTTCGCCAGTGCAGTGATACAGGCCGTATTCGTGGGTCACGCACAGGTGCAGGATCTCGTGGGCCAGGTCCACTGCATTGGTGGGGTTGCCCAGCTGATCGTTGACAACTTCCAGCTTGCCGAACTTTTTGCCGGCGTTGACGATGGTCTTGACGAAGTTTTTGCCGTAGTAGCTGTACAGCCACGCAGTGCGCACGATGAAGTGACGGTGGCAGAACTGCCGGACATAGTTTTCGCCCATGAGCTTGGTGGAGCCATAAGCGCTGATCGGGCCGGGCTGGGTGGCTTCGTCCTGCGGGATGCCGCCGTTCTCTTTGCCGGAGAATACATAGTCGGTGGAAACATGGACCAGCCGTGCGCCGGTTTTTTCTGCAGCCTGTGCCAGATTGCGGGGGCCGATGGTGTTGGCTTTGAAAGCGGCGTCGTGGTCAGTTTCGCAGCCATCTACATTGGTGTAGGCAGCGCAGTTGATGATAACATCCGGGCGGTTGCGGCGGATAAATTCGTCCACCATTTTATAGTTGGAAATGTCCAGCTCCGGCAGATCCACCGGGATAACGGTGGCGTCGAGCAGCTTTTCGGGGATGGGGCCAAGCTCGCTGCGGCCCTCCCGCAGTTGCTTGAGGATCTCGGTGCCGAGCTGACCCTTGCAGCCTGTGACAATGATCTTCATAAGAGTGCCTCTCTTTTGCTTAGTATCTCAGCTTGCCATCGGCCACATTCTTCAAGTGCTGGCCATAGGGGCTTTTGCCGTAGCGCTCAGCGCTTTCCAGCAGCTTATCGCGGTCGATCCAGCCGTATTTGAATGCGATCTCTTCGGGAGCGCTGATCTTGATGCCCTGACGTTTTTCGATCATACGCACAAAGTCGGCAGCCTCCACAAGGCTGTCCATGGTGCCGGTATCCAGCCAGGCGAAACCACGGCCCAGCAGCTGGACATCCAGCTGATCCTGGTGGAGATACATCTCGTTGAGGGTGGTGATCTCCAGTTCACCGCGGGCCGAGGGCTTGACCTGCTTGGCCATTTCCACAACATCCTTGTTGTAGAAATACAGACCGGTGATGGCGTAGTTGCTCTTGGGCTCTTTGGGCTTTTCTTCCACACTGAGGACCTTGCCGCTGGGATCGAACTCGACCACGCCAAAACGCTCGGGGTCCTGCACATAGTAGCCGAACACTGTGCAGCGGCCTTTGGTCTCGGCATTGGAGACGGCCGTTTTGAGCAGCTTGGAAAAACCGTTGCCGTAGAAAATGTTATCACCCAGGATCATGGCGCAGCAGTCGTCGCCAATAAACTCCTCGCCCAGAAGGAAGGCCTGCGCCAGGCCGTCCGGAGAGGGCTGGACCTTGTATTGCAGGTGGATGCCGTACTGGCTGCCATCGCCCAGCAATGCCTCAAAGCGGGGGGTGTCGGTGGGGGTGGAGATGATCAGGATGTCCTGAATGCCTGCCAGCATCAGGGTGGAAAGGGGATAATAGATCATGGGCTTATCGTAGACGGGCAGCAGCTGTTTGCTGGTGACCATGGTCAACGGATAAAGCCGGGTACCGGCACCGCCGGCGAGAATAATGCCTTTCATAACTTGCGCACTCCTTTTAATGGAAAAGTTGTGCAGCTTAATTCAAAGCGGAGCTGCGTCCGCTATCAACAAAGAAAAGGAGGCTTTTCTTTTCCATTGTGCTGAAAAAGAAAAGAGTCTCTCACCTTATTTTACTATTATATCACAAAAAAAGCAAGGAGAACGCAGTCGATGTGCAGGAGGAGGGGGAAGGCGCAGACGGGGCGGAAAACGCTCTGCAACAAAAAAGCTCCCCCGAAGGGGAGCTGCATCGTGTATCGTTTGGCGGAGGAGCATGTGCTTACCATGCAAAGCCCCATTTGCAAAAATAACGTACAAGGCCGCGGAACTGCCACAGGAAGGGCCGGAGGCTGCGGTGTGCAGCGCGGTGCCAGGCATGGACGGCGGTATACTGCGGTACAAGATAGGCCTTGCCTTTTGTGCACATCTTCTGGGTCAGGTCGGCATCCTCCACATACATGAAGTACTTTTCGTCGAAGCCGCCTACGGCACGGAATACGGCAGTGTCCACAGCGGAAAAGCTGCCGGTACAAAACTCGATCTCGGTGGGCTGGGTCAGGTCCTTGTCTGCCATGAGATAACGCTCGTTATGCTTGGCCCAAAAATGCAGGAAGGGCAACTGACGGTAGACCATAGCCCGCACGCTGCACCGGCGCAGCGGCAGGTGCTGTTCCCGGCCGTCCGGAAATTGCAGACCCGGCCGGGCCATGACCACGCCGGGATGCCGGGCCATCCAGTCGGCCAGATCGCTGAGGGTATCGGCGGTGAGCTGGATGTCCGGATTCAGGATAAAATGCACCTGACTGTGCAGCTGAGGCAGAACACTGTTATGGCCGGAACCAAAGCCGCCGTTTGTGGGCAGGCAGCAGAGCTTTACCTGCTGGCCGGACCGGGGGCACAGGGTGCCGTTTTGCAAGGCTGCAGAGAGCTGCTTGCTGCTGCCATCCGGACTGGCGTTGTCCACCAGATACAGGGTGAGCGGGTAGCGGCGGGTGTGCTCCAGGACCGTCCGGGCCGCCTGCAGTGCTTCAGCAGCGCCGTTATAAACTACGATACAAGCGGATAATTCCACCGTGTTTCCTCTTTTCTGTCAGTTATTATTCCAACGGCTGGATCTTGAAGGTGAAGTCGTCCTTCATGTCATCGAAGTTGGGGCTCAGGCAGGGGTCGCCTGCTGCCAGCAGATCCTTCCACCGGGCCTGGAACCGCTCGACCTCGGAGACAAAGCGCTTGCGCTTGACCGGATCCTCGTCCAGGCCGCGGCTCTTGCTCTCGTAGTGGTAGAGCTGTGCAAACGGGGTGAACAGGTTGGTGTAGCCAGCCTGACGCACCCGCACACAGAAGTCCACATCGTTGAAGGCGACTGCAAAGCTTTCGTCCAGACCGCCGACCTGCTGGTAGACCTCTTTACGGACCATCAGACAGGCAGCAGTGACAGCGTAAACATCGTGGGCATAGACCAGGCGGCCCATATAGCCAGGGTGACCGACCGGGAAGTTTTTGTGCATATGCGCTGCCAGGGTCAGGTAGCCAAAGCCGATGCCGGCGTGCTGGATGGTGTTGTCCGGATAAAGGAGTTTTGCACCGACGCAGCCAATACGGTCCTGCTGTGCATACATGACCATTTCTTCCAGCCAGCGGGGAGAGATGACCTCGGTGTCGTTGTTGAGCAGCAGCAGATAATCGCCGGTGGCGTGCTGTGCACCGAAGTTGTTCAGAGCACTGTAGTTGAAGCCGGTGCCCTGCCAGAACAGGACCTTGAGATCGTTGGGGTGTTCCTTTTGGAGCTTTTCGTAATAACGGAAGGTGGCAGATTCTTTGCTGTTGTTCTCGATGATCAGGATCTCGAAATTCCGGTAGGTGGTCTTGCGGTAGATGGACTCCACGCACACACGGAGGTCGGCCGAGTGATCACAGCTGGGGATCAGGATGCTGACCTTGCCGGGTTTTGTGATGGTGTAATCGGTCTTATAAAAACCGGGAGTATCGGGGACCATGGTCACGGCGTCCACCGGGATGCCCAGCCGCTGATAATGGGCGCGCAGGGCCTTCATGGCGGCTTCCAGACAGTACATTTTGGCCGAGATGTTGCTGGCTACACTGGTGGGGCTGGCACGCCAGTAATACAGCAGATGAGGGATATGCACGATCTTTTGAGCCTGCTCGGTCAGGCGAAGATAGAGGTCGTAGTCCTGACTGCCGTTGAACTCGGCCCGCTCGTCACCGCCGACCTGCGCCAGCAGCTTTGCACTGAAGATGCTCAGGTGGCAGATATAGTTGTTGGAACGCAGGTTGTCCAGCATATAATCCGGCTTGAAGTGATAGACGGTAAGATGATCAAGGTCGCCTTCAAATGTGACCTCATCGGTGTAAACAAAGTCTGCACCCTGTTCTGCAATGGCCTGTGCAGCATACCATAGAGCGGAGGGGTGCAGGATGTCGTCGTGGTCCAACAGCGCAATGTAATCGCCGGTGGCCAGAGCAAAACCCTGATTGGTGTTGCCTGCAATGCCCTCGTTCCGGTCGAGCTTCTGGTAACGGATGCGGGGATCGGCCTTGGCCGCAGCCCGGACGGTCTGCCCGACCGACTCGTCCTGACCGGCATCCACACAGCACAGCTCCCAGTTGCGGTAGCTCTGGTTCTGGACCGAATCCAGAAGCTCGGCCAGAAACTGTGCGGGGGTGTTATACAGGGGCACGACGATGCTGATCCTGGGGCCGGCAGGCTGGTTTGCGGCCTGCTGTACCAGAAGTTCCGGGGTGGCAAAACGGTCGGCCCGCAGAGTCTTGCCGGGGAAAAGCCGGGCATACTGTTTGCGGGCTTTGGCCTTTTGCAGTATTCCGGAAATGCCGTCCCGGCGCAGGGTGGCAAAAAAGACGAACAGCGGAAAGGCAGTGATCAGCTGACGGCATTTGCTGACAAGATACCGCAGCGGCCAGGTCATCTTCCAGAAGGTAGAGCCGGTGACACTGTTCAGGGTCTGCTCCAGAGTCTGTTCATGACTGCGGGAAAGTGACAGGTCACTGCGCAGACGTTCCAGCTGGGCGCCCTGCTCGGTAGAAGTGCGCTCGGCCAGCATGGTGCGCTCACGCAGAGCGTCCAGTGCCTGCTCGTAGCCGGAGATCAGCTCGGATACTTCGGGCTGCGCTGTGCGGCAGAACAGGGCAGTCTGGGGGGCACCGCCCGGTGTATGCCAGGAGAAGTCCCGGTAAAAGCCCTGCTGCAGGAGCAGCTGGGCGAGGCTGGCCAGCTGTGCCGACTCGGCGCAAAGGAGCAGCACCTGCGGATTATGAAGATCCGAAAGGTCCTGGATGGAAGGATCTTCGGCCAGCAGCAGCTCGCCCCCGGCGGGGACGAGGGTGGTATTTGTTTTTTGCAGCGCCTGCTCTAAAGCATCATTCTGCTCCAGCAGCTGGACACTGCGGGGAGCTAATTCCCGCGCAATGCGCTGCGCCAGCTCCCGTGACTGCTGTGCAGTCTGCAGAGGCTGATTGTCCTGTTCTAAACGCATTCCTCTTTACTCCATTCCTGAGAAAGACGGTGCTTTCTCTCGATTCAAAAAACGTGTATAGTATACCAGATACAGCTGCATTTGAGAAGGTTTTGGAAAAGTTATCCCACATGAAAGCCGATTTACCAGCCGAACAGACGGAACAGCCAGGCAAAGAAACCACCACCGGACTGGGAAGTGACCGCAGCGCCGGGATAGTAGTGCTGCAGGATCTGCCGATAGTTCCAGCCCTGCTCCTGCGCATAGCCGACGGCACCGCACTGACTCATACCGACACCGTGACCAAAGCCGAAGTAATACATACAGGGGGTACCGTTGGCGTCAACACCAAAGTCAAAGCAGTAGCGGGAGGAGACGAACTGGTTGATATAGCGGTAGCTGCGGCCGTTGGAGACCAGCGTGTTATATCTGACATAGCCGCCCAGGCTTTTCTGACTGGTATCTGCGTTGGTGTAAGGTTCACCGGTTTTGCTGTCGTTATACTCGATATAGCGGTAATCCTTGCCGATGATGCGGCGCATAAGGTCGTGGTACTGCTCCTCATAGGGGCTCTCGACACTTTGGAGGTAGGGGACATCGGTGCCCCAGGCGTCCAGACTGGCGCAGGTGCCGTAGACACCGGTCTGTGTGTTATAGCCGGCGCTGGCAGACCAGACGGCATCGCATACGCTGCCATCATAGGTCAGCAGATCGTCTTTGACCGGTTCGACCGCTTTGCGGATGGCATCCCGGGTGGAGGCAGGGATCTGATCCACAGGCGTATAGATCAGTGCATTGGCAGAGGAACCATACTGCTTATGGTATTCCAGATAGGAATGGATGGCCACGGCCTGGGCTTTCCAGGCCTGCTGTGCGGCAGAATCGCTGACATAGCTGCCGATAGCACCCAGCTCCGTATAGGTGATGCCAACCAGGCAGTCGGTCAGGTCCAGAGTGACATTGCGCTGAAGCCCTTCGCCTTTGATATTCAGGTAGGGCATCGTGATGGTATCGGAGGAGCCGAAGAACCAGCTCAGGCAGTTTTCGTCCTCGGTGGCCGGAAGCAGGACGGTGTTGGCGCCGCCGATCGTGGCGGCGGATGCAGCACTGGCCAGCGGCGCAGCGCAAAGGACCAATGTTAAAAGCAGAGCTGCAAGGCAGCTGGCGAACCGGTATGTGTGTTTCAAAAGAATTCCCTCCCACATTGTAATGATAGACAGCTTTAGTTTAACACAGCCGGTGCGCAGGAACAAGGACTGTCATTTTGTTTTCACAAAGTGGGGAAGAAGATAAGTCGGGAAAGGAAAAAAGAGACTATCGCTGAACAAAAAACCGGCCGCCTTTTCCAAACAGGCGGCCGGTCGAAATGGTTTATCTTTGCAGTGCCAGAAGAAAGATTTGGAACAGGGGAACGCTCGTTGAAGCGGAGGACGGCTGACGGGGTTGTCAAAGGGGCTGTTTTTGCTCCGGATATGGTGTGGTATCCACAAGGAAGTCGGCCTGTGAGGGGATGTTGAATTGCGCAAAATAGTGTTCTTCCAGCGGGATCCAGCGCTGTTCAAAGGCGGAAAAGTGCTGGCCTTCGCGTGACTTCAGACGGAGGAGCTGCTGCTCTTTGGAACAGGTGACGAATACCCGCAGAGTCTCGCAGCCACACAGGCTGGGATGGTGAGAATAGCTGCCTTCCAAAAGGATGAGGGGCTTGGAATGCAGCAGCACCGGAGGCTGATAGGAACCATGCTGACAGGAGTAAGCGCGGGAAACGGCGTTCTGGCCGGCGGCGAGCGGTAATAGCAGCTCCTGGAGCAGCCGTTCCAGATCCATGTTGGCGCAGGGGATCTGCTCCCAGCCGGAAACTCGCTGCTGGGGCGGGAGATAAAAATCATCCATGTGCAACAGAACGCTGGCAGGGAACTGCCGGGCAAGCAGGGCGGCAAGGGTGGTCTTGCCGCTGCCGCAGCGGCCATCCAGTGCAACGACGACCGGTGCATCGGCATAGTCGATGAGATGCTGGATGTGGGCAGAGAGTTCGGCTTGTGAAAGAGTCTGGGGCATAAAAACTCCTTTTGCAGAAAAACAGACTGTGATTTACGATAAAGTATAGCACAGGAAACCTGAGAAAACAATTCTGGCAAAAAAGGGGCTGACGGGAACTTTTTGCAAAAAAAGAGTTGACAGAGCAGGAAGGTTTGTGGTAACATACTCGCGTAGTTAGAAAATACTAACTCAAGAGGGCGATACGGCATCTGGAGATGCTGTTTCTTTTTGCTGATGCGGTTAGATGAATCTAACTACTAAAATGAAAAACACAGGGCACCCTAAGACGGAAACAGCAGCGCAGGAGGATACCAGATGGAACGCAATTTTGAAACGGTTATGATCGAACAGTGTGCACCGGTTTTGGCAAGTCTGAAGCCTGCCGGACTGTTCCGTTATGAAACCAGCGACAGCGCAGATCTGGCTCAGCGTGTAAGGAAATGGAACCTGCAGCTGAACCCGAAGGGACTGCGGGTAAGGGTGCTGAAAGGCTGCGTAAAGAACCACCGGTATCTGGTTTATGTATATCGGGTCAGCCGGCTGCGTGCTGTGCTGCAGGATTCGGATGTGCAGTGTTTTTTGCGGCAGGAGGGCTATGAGCTGCCCACTGAGCCGGGAGACTGCGGAATGGTGCTGACGCAGCTTTGCCGCAGATTGTGCTGCGGAGCTGATTTTCCGCATGAGATCGGTGTGTTTTTGGGCTATCCGCTGGAGGATGTAGAAGGTTTTATCCGCAACCGTGGACAGAACTTTACCTGCAGCGGCTGCTGGAAAGCTTATGGTGACCCGGTGGCGGCCCGGCGGTATTTTGACCAGCTGACCAAGTGCACCAGTGTGTACCTGCGGTTGTTCCACAGCGGTACACCGATACACCGCCTGGCAGTGGCGGCCTGAACAAGATATCTTCATTCCTATACTCTCTTTTTATCCTGGCACCCGCAGTGCTGTGCCTCTGCGGGGAAACTCCTCCTTTTTTGACACACGGCTACGCTGTACGGGCTTGACCTGTACGGCGTGGTTGTGTCAAAAAAGCTGGTTAGTAATGGCTAATTGCAATAAAAAAAGAGGAAAAATAAGTATATAATTTGTTTGTTCATCCAAACTAACTGGAATTGTGAAGAAAATATTGACATTGGGTGTTAGTTTGAGTAAACTAGCTTTGCTGATAGTTACGACTGACTAACTGCAACGAAAATACTCCCAAACGAGAACAGAAGGGAAGCGGAATACAAAATGATGCCTTTGACAATGGCCAAAGCAGGCGAGACTGTTACCATCCGCAAGATCACCGGAAAAGACGAAGTCCGGTTGCATCTGGCTGAGCTGGGTTTTGTGCTGGACAGTGAGATCACGGTGGTCAACCAGATCGCAGGCAACTTGATCGTGCAGGTCAAGGAAAGCCGGATCGCACTGGACAAGACCATGGCAAACCGCATTATGATTGGCTGAAAGCGCTTTGCGCTGTAGGTGAGAACCGGACAAAACCTGAGCCCGGCTCCCGGAGATAGACATACAGAGGAGGAAACTGTTGTTATGAAGACTCTGAAAGACGTCAAAGTGGGCGAGACCGTCACCGTTGCAAAGCTGCACGGCGAAGGCCCGGTCAAGCGCCGCATTATGGATATGGGCATCACCAAGGGTGTGAGCATCTATGTCCGCAAGGTGGCACCGCTGGGAGACCCCATGGAGCTGACGGTGCGCAATTATGAGCTGACCGTCCGCAAGGCAGACGCTGAGATGATCGAGATCGTCTGATCGCAAAGGGAGGAAGACATTGTATGAGCATTAAAATTGCACTTGCCGGCAACCCGAACAGTGGTAAGACCACCCTGTTCAATGCGCTGACCGGCTCCAACCAGTATGTCGGCAACTGGCCCGGCGTTACGGTGGAAAAAAAGGAAGGTAAGCTGAAAAGCGATAAGGATGTTGTCATTCAGGACCTGCCCGGTATCTACTCGCTGTCTCCTTACACACTGGAGGAAGTGGTCTCCCGTACTTATCTGGTCAAGGAGAAGCCGGATGCCATCCTCAACATCATCGATGGCACCAACATCGAGCGCAACCTCTACCTGACCACCCAGCTTATTGAGCTGGGCATCCCGGTGGTGATGGCGGTCAACATGATCGACATCGTGCGCAAGAACGGCGATAAGATCGACCTGAAGAAGCTGAGCCATGAGCTGGGCTGTGAGGCAGTGGAGATCAGCGCACTGAAGAACGAAGGCACTGAGGTGGCAGCCAAGGCTGCGATCGCAGCTGCAAGATCCGGCAAGGCAATGGATCTGCCCCATGTGTTTACCGGCAGCGTGGAGCACGCTCTGGCTCACATTGAGGAATCCATCCAGGGCAAGGTGGATGAGCGTTTCCTGCGCTGGTATGCCGTCAAGCTGTTCGAGCGCGACGACAAGGTGCAGC
>CAYXQN010000062.1:0-10463 GCA_964466825.1 uncultured Faecalibacterium sp.
CCGCACGGTGGATGGCGCCATCCACACCGCCGCCGCCCAAAAGGCTCCGGTTTGCTGCATTCACGACACCGTCACATTCCATTGTTGTGATGTCTCCCTGTACGACCCTGATGTTCATATCTCATCCTCCGTTTTATTTTCAGGTTTATTCCTTTTTATTACAATACCACAGCTTGGCGCAAAATGCAAAACAGGCAGGCAGGAAAGTCCTGTCTGCCTGTTTTCCGATCAGCCCATCGTAGCCGGCTCGTCCGCCCGTAGGAACACGGTGCCATCTGCGGCACAGTCCGCCGTCCAGCATTGGTCCGTGCCAGCCGTGCCAGCAGCAATACGGTCGGCAAGTGCCTGTTCCACGGCACGATCCACCGCACGGCGCAGTTCCCGTGCGCCATACGCCGAACGAGCCTTTGCCGCCAGCGCTGCCCCCACCCGGGGTGTGTGCCGGAGCTGGTAGCCGCTGTGTGCAGCCCGTTCCTCCAGCTGACAGAGCAATTTTTCCGCGATCGTGCAAAGGCTCTGTTCACTCAGCGGACGGAACACGATCAACTCATCCAAGCGGCCGACAAGCTCCGGCCGAAACCATTTTTTCGCTTCCTCTACCGCCTGCGCCGACTGCTTTTCAAACGCTGTTTCCTCTCCTGCTGCAAACCCAAGCGGTGCCGTCTGCCCTGCCAGAAATCGTGCCCCCAGGTTGGAGGTGAGCAATACGACCGTATTGCGAAAATCCGCTTTACGGCCCATGGCATCGGTAAGCTGGCCATCCTCCAGGATCTGCAGCAAAACATTCTGAATGTCCGGGTGCGCTTTTTCGATCTCGTCAAACAACACCACACTGTAAGGGCGTCGGCGCACTGCTTCGGTAAGCTGTCCGCCCTCATCGTGGCCCAGATACCCCGGTGGCGCCCCCAGAAGCCGGGCAGCCGTGTGCTGCTCCTGATACTCCGACATATCAAACTTGAGCAGTGCTTTTTCGCTGCCAAACCATCCTTTTGCCAATGCTCTGGCCAGCGCCGTTTTGCCTACACCGGTGGGCCCCAGAAAAAGCATCGCTCCGATCGGACGGCCCGGCTCCCCCAACCCCGTACGGCTGCGGCGGATCGCCCCCGCCACAGCTGCCACCGCGCGGTTTTGCCCCACGATCTCTGCATTGAGCCGCGCTTCCAGTTTGTCCAAGCGTTCCCGTTCCTGCTCGCCCACACGCTCCGCCGGCACGCCGCTTGCCTGCGCCACTACCCGGGCAATATCCTCCGGCACAAGCGAAGGCTTTGTGCATCCTTTTCGCTCCGCACCGATCCGAGCCGATGCGCAGGCTTCATCCACAAGATCAATGGCCTTATCCGGCAAAAAACGCCCCGGCAGATATCGTACCGAGAGCTCTACTGCAGCCCGCAGTGTTTCCGTTGGCAGGCGCACCTCATGATACCGCTCGTACCGCGGCGCCAGACCTGCCAGAATATCCATCGCCTGCTGTGGAGTAGGCTCCTCGACCTGCACCCGGCCAAAACGCCGTTCCAGTGCTGCATCCTTTTGGATATGCGTCCGGAATTCCTCATTTGTCGTAGCCCCAATGATCTGGATCTCGCCACGGGCCAACACAGGTTTGAGGATATTGGCGGCATCGATCGCCCCCTCCGCCGCACCTGCCCCTACAATCGTGTGGAATTCATCCACAAACAGGATAGAGCTGCCGTCCCGCACCAGTTCCTCCAGCAGATTCTTGAACCGTTCCTCAAAATCGCCCCGGTATTTGGTTCCTGCTACAAGGCTGGCCATGTCCAAGGCCAAAAGCCGTCTTCCCTGCAGTGAACGCGGGACACTGTTGTGCGCAATGCGCTGGGCCAGTCCCTCTGCCAGAGCTGTTTTGCCCACTCCCGGCTCCCCTACAAGGCAGGGATTGTTCTTTTGCCGTCTGCACAGGATCTCCACCATTCGTTCCAGTTCGGCTTCCCGGCAGAACACTGGGTCCAGCTCTCCATCCAGCGCACGGCGGGTCAGGTCCCGACAATACTTGTCGCTACAACGGCTGCCCCGGGAGATCCCCGTTGCAGCTTTAGGCTGCACCGGAAGCACCAGCTGTCCGCTCATCTGTCGGCATTCCCTCACGGCATCGTTGAGCTGCAGCCCCATACCGGACAGCATGATCCCCGCTGCGCATCCATCATCCTCCAGCATGGCACAAAGCAGGTGCTCCGGTTCTGCCCGGGACTGATGAGCATTCTGCGCCCCGATCAGGGCATAGTCCATCGCACGGCGCAGATCCGGTGCAACATCGTTTTTCGTCAGGTGCAGCGGCGGTGTACGACGAGTTTCGGCTAATTGGCGGCGCACCTCCAGTTCTGTGATCTTTTTTTGTGCCAGAAAACGCACCGCCGGGCCCTGTTCCTGCTGGAGCATTGCCAGCAGCAAATGTCCTGTTGTTGCTTTTTCGCTGCCAAATCCGCCTGCAAGCTGCACGGCCTGCTGCAGCAGCCGGTCTGACTCCCGCGAGAACCCCCGATACCCACCGAGTCCTAGTTTTTCCCAGATCTTCATTGATTTGCTCCTTGAAATTTTGCTTTGATCGATAACCAAAGTATAGCCTTTCCAGTCTGAAAAAAATCAGTCATTTGTGTCGTCCGTGCGGGAAAATCCCCAGACAGCAAAAAACCGCACCGTGCAGTCATGCACAGTGCGGCCATTTCGGTTTGGCTTATTCCATTTCAGCCAGAGCCTTTTTCAGGTTCTGTGCGATCTGGTCAGGGCAGCTGGTGGCGCGGGGGCCGCAGGTCGTACCCTCGCAACGGGCGATCACATCCTCTGCCTTCATGCCTTTGACCAGGCGGCAGATGCCTTTCAGGTTGCCATTGCAGCCGCCCACGACCTCAATGGACTCAATGGTGTGGTCATCGTTCAACACAAAGCGGGTCTGCTTGGAGCAGGTGCCCACATTGGGATAGCTGAATTCTTTGCTCATAGTTGGTATCCTCTCTTTTGTCATTCCTGTGCCTACGCAACAGCTCTATTATATCGGATGCGCAAAAAATGTCAATGCGCTCGTTTATAGCACTCCGCCGTGGCGCTGGCGGGCCAGCTCCAGAATACGCTCCACCTGGTCATCAGCCGTCACGCAGGTACCCACCGGATGCGGATGTTTATGATTTGACCCGTGAAAATCCGTCCCTCCCGTATGGATCAAGCCGTAACGCTTGCACAAAGCCATGCATTCAGCCTTGTCCTCCGGGCTGTTGCGGGGATGGTCGATCTCAATACCATCGATCAGTCCCTGTTCGGCCAGTTCCCGGACCAACTGCATACTCTTGTAGACAGTCGGATGTGCAAACACGATCACCGCACCTGCTGCTTTTGCTGTCTGCAGCACCTGCTGCACCGGAATATACTCCGGAGAATGTAAAAATCTGCCCCTGGGTTCGGTCCCAAAAAGCTCTTTGTACCGTTCTCCGTAGATCCCATCGCTCAGGCCCAGCTCACACAACGCCTGCATAATACCGCTTTTAAACAGAACCCCGCTGTCTTTTGCATACTCCAGCGCCTGCTCTGTACGGAACTGCGGAAAAACCGCTTCCAGCTCCCGTGCGCTTTGCAGGCAGCACTGGTTCCGGCGCTGACGCATAATGTCGCAATGCCTGATCAGTGCCGCATGATCGGGGTCCGGATAAAAGCAGAGCAGGTGGACCCGGCGGCCTTGCTTGCAGTCGTAGCCTGTCAGCTCTGTGGCCGGGATGAGCCGCACACCGTCCTGCACCGGATGCTCGTAAGCATAGCGCACACTCAGCAGTGTGTCATGATCCGAAATCGCCATGGTATCCAGCCCGATCCGTGCAGCCATCATCGGCAGCCGCTGGATGGGCACCGAGCCATCGGAACATGTGGAATGGTTATGAAGATCACCAGCCATGAAAAAACCTCGCTTAATGCTTATAGAAATTGATCAGGCAGCCGTCCGTCAGGATCCTGCGCTCATCATCGGTCAGCGGTGCCATATAAAGAGAGAATTCTGTTGCAGTATCTCCCAGTGCATAGGCCCGGATGTTCTGCAGATCGCCCTGCAGTGCCGCACGCACATTGGGGATAAACACATAATCTCCCAGACCAAAGGGCGTTGCACCCGCCAGCTGCAGCGGCAGCATACCCCAGTTGATCAAGTTGGAGCGATAGCGCTTGGTGGCGTACTCTGTAACAATGTTAGCCCCTGCTCCCAGCACACGCTGGCAGCTGGCAGCCTGCTCACGGGCAGAACCATCACCAGGCTTGACCGCAAAGATCGTGGATGCAATTTGGACATCCTCCCAGTTGATGTTCTCACAACCAGGCACTTTGCGCAGCTGTTCCAACAGCTCTGCACTTCCCTGCCCTGCACGGCGTGCATTTTCTTCTGTCTGCACAGCCTTTGCCCGCTTGACATACTCCGGGTCCTTACGGCTGAGCGTGAACTCGGCCAGGCCCAGCGGGTTGGAACGGTAAGACGAGGTCTCACCCGAGGGGATCAGTTCATCGGTCGTGGTGACCGGATCTGTAATATAAGAAGCCACCTTCAGCAGCAGATTCTCACCCAGCGGTGCGATCTCAGGCCAGTCCTTGATATTCGGGCCCAACTTGAGCAGCGCATCATAATCCCCCTTGCCAAAGCCCTGGTACACACGGGTATCATAGCTGGAGGCATCGTACTGATATTCCGGCACTGTAGAATCATAGTCGATCTCGGTAGCAGGTGTCAGAATACCGCCGTTGGCCGTAGTAGCTGCAATGCTGCGGGCATCCATCAGCGCTACGCCGGACAACTGACCGCTGCCAGGCTTGGAGCCTTCACGGCTGGGGAAGTTGCGGGTAGTATGACGGATGGACAATGCACCATTGGCGGGCACATCGCCGGCACCAAAGCACGGGCCGCAGAACGCTGTACGGATGGTTGCACCGCTGGCCATCAGGTCGCTGATGACACCAGTACGCACAAGCTCCATCATGATGGGCTGGCTGCCAGGGTAAACGCTGAGTGCATAGTCACCGCAGCCACCAGTGCGTCCCTTCAGGATCGAAGCCGCCTCGTAAATACTATCGTACAAGCCGCCTGCACAACCAGCGATCACACCCTGATCCACCCGCAGTCTGCCGTTCTCGATCTTACTGCGCAGATCCAGGGTCACATCCTTGCGGCCAATGAGCTGCTGGACATCCTGCTCACAAGCATAAAGGATATCATCCAGGTTTGCATTCAGCTCCTCAATGGTGAATGCATTGGAGGGGTGCATCGGCAGTGCGATCATGGGACGAATGGCCGACAGATCCACCGTGACCACTCCATCGTAATAGGCCAGTTCAGCCGGAGTCAGAGGCTTGTAATCTGCCTCACGGCCATGCACCGCCAGGAATTTATGGGTCGTTTCGTCGGTTTCCCAAATAGACGAAAGACAGGTCGTCTCGGTAGTCATTGCATCAATGGCGTTGCGGGTATCCTGACGCAGCGATGCAATACCAGGGCCAACAAACTCCATTACCTTATTTTTGACGTAGCCGCTCTTGAACAGCTTTCCGACCAATGCAATGGCCACATCGTGGGCGCCACAGCCGACAGGCAGTGCACCCGTCAGATAGATTGCAACAACCCCCGGGCGGGCAACATCATAGGTACGGCCCAACAGCTGCTTTGCCAGTTCGCCGCCGCCTTCACCAATGGCCATGGTACCCAGTGCACCATAACGAGTATGAGAATCCGAGCCAAGGATCATTTTGCCGCAGCCTGCAAATTTTTCGCGCATATACTGGTGGATAACGGCCAGATGCGGAGGCACAAAAATACCACCGTACTTTTTGGCAGCAGACAAACCAAACCGGTGATCATCTTCGTTAATAGTGCCGCCCACCGCACACAGGCTGTTGTGACAGTTGGTAAGCACATACGGAATCGGAAACTTTTCCAGTCCGGACGCACGCGCTGTCTGGATAATACCCACGAACGTAATGTCATGGCTTGCCATAGCGTCAAACTTAATCTTCAGATTTTCGGCATCGCCACTGGTATTGTGTGCCTGCAAAATGCCATACGCCATGGTACCAGTCTTTGCATTTGCGATCTCCGCAGCGTCAAAGCCCTTAGCTGCCAATGCTGCCGGGGCATTGCCGTCCGCTGCGATCCACTCACCGCGCGCATAATACGCACCGCCGTTGCTGCATTTGATCTGATCCAACATTTCGATCCGCCTCTCTTTATTGATTTTGCCCCGCCATCCTGCGGGAACTTTCCCGGGCGGTCTGCTCCGCATCCCGCCCATTCCTCTGCGCTTTTTCCATTGGTAAAGCGCCGCCGGTCCCCCGACCGGTCTTGTCTCTTATTATAGCATGAAACATTATAAAGAAAAAGCACTTTTTTACACTGAATTAAAGTCCTCATCGGTAAGAAGCAAAAGACCCTGTGGTTTTCATCCACAGGGTCTTTTTTATCACTTTACGAACTGTTCCAGATATTGCATTGCGATCCAATCGTGTTTCTTTGCAAAGCCATGCGCTCCGTTTTCGATGGTGCGGAAAACCACCTCACGCTGAAATGGTTCTGACCGATAGGTCCCGGCAGCCCGCTCCGAGTAGCGCTGATCTACGATCCTGTCTGCAGTTCCATGGACCAAAAGCACCTCGCCCTGATACCCACAGATTTGGGCAAAAGGATCCATTTCCAGCACATCTGTCACATAGCAGCGCCCCAGCTTCATCGGACCGCACCGCAAAACCGCCGGAACTTTTTTGGGGTCAAACTTTGCCCACATCATCCGGCCGTTTCTTGCATCATCCTGAATACAAAGCGCCGGGTAAAATAAGACCAGCTTTCGAATCCGGTCTTTCAGCTTTGCAGCGGTCAAAGCCGAAACAAATCCGCCCTGACTGCAGCCCATTAACAGGATCCGCTCTGCATTCGTATACGGCAGTCCGCACGCATAGTCAATAACAGCAGAAAGATCTTTCACCTCGGTAAGAACCGACATCTCGGTGGTTTTTCCATCACTTCTGCCAAACATTACGCAGCCACCATTGAAGTCGTAGCAATAAGCCGCATAACCCAGCTGTGCCAATCGCTTTGCGTAATGTTTTACAGTACTCAGATTTGCCATAAATCCATGGCTGACGATCGCAATGGGCAGATCTTCGCCCTGAGGGCGGTATTCATATCCCCGGATAGTCAGGCCCTCCCGGGCGCAGGAAAAAGCCGTTTTTGTGATCAATTCCATAATGTACTCCCTTACAGCGGTCCAGCAATGTCTGCTTTCCGCAAGGCCTGTATTCTCAAAGGATCACATTGGCTTGTCTGCCTTCCATCCAGGCCGCCAGATTGTCAAATACGATCTGCGCACGCAACACCATGGATTCCTTTGTTGCGAATGCAACGTGCGGCGTGACCAGACAGTTTTTGCAGTTCAGCAGCGGTTCCGTCTGAGGCAGCGGCGGCTCCTGGTCAAACACATCAATGCCGGCTGCTGCAATGGTCCCGTTCTCCAGCGCCTGTGCCAGATCGCTGCTAACAACGACTGGTCCGCGTGCCACATTGATCAGGATCGCCGATGGTTTCATCTGCACCAGATTTCCTGCATGGATCAATCCACGGGTACTGTCGTTCAGCGGACAGTGCAGAGCAACGATATCCGACTGCTGCAGCAGCTCTTCCAGAGTTACCTGCTGGATATAGGGCGCAGCATCCGGATGATGTGAACGGCTGCAAGCCAGGATCTTACAGCCAAATGCATGGAACAATTCTGCCGCACGGCTTCCGATCTTACCCAGACCCACAATGCCGACCGTCTTGCCCCGCAGCTCACTGCCTACCAAACCATCCTTGGTGGAACCGTTGCGGCAGCGCACTTCTACCGCCGGAATGTTTCGCAAAAGAGACAGCGCCATGCCGACTGTCAGCTCGGCCACCGCCTCGTTGGAATAACCCGAAGCATTGCTCACCGCAATTCCGGCTTCTTTGGCGGCCTGCAAGCCCACATGGTCCACACCAGTAAACGCAACATCGATAAATTTCAAATTTTTGCAGGCAGAAATCACCTCGTTTGGCATGGGCATATTTGCTATGATCATTGCATCCGCATCCGCTGCCTGTTTCACCAGTGCTTCGGGGTCCGTGGTACGGGCATACTCTGCAAAAACATGGCCTTTTGCCTCAAAAGGAGCTTTCAGCTTTTCCAGTTCCTCTGCCGGAACACCCAGCGATTCCATAATAGCGATCTTCATAACTACTCTCCTTTTCAGAATCATTCGTTTTGTATTTTTATGGGCCTCTCATCAGCCCGTCATCCTTTATTGATCAGAAGCTTTGCATTTTCAGGTTCCCAAATTGTTTCTCTAAGATCTGCATCTATTATATCTTTTTTCAGTATAGCATAATCAGTAATTAAATCAATCCGCATTTTACTAAAAATAAATACACCGCAGAACCGAAATTCACGCCTTCATCTTCAATCATTTTCTGAACTAGTATCTCTTACGGGATCCAATATGAATGACATCCCCTGTTGAATACTTTTCCGATCTTTGGTACTTGTCTGGCCCCCTGCTCTGCCTTAACAACCGTTTCTATGACCTTATCTTCCTTCAAACATGAAAGCCCCTGAAAGTTACGATTCCGCATTTCTTCCCGGGGCTTTTCAATTATTCTTCAATTATAAACCGTACCGCTTATTTAAGATGATTATACCAAATATATCTGTCATATTCATCCGTCACATCTCCCAAGTATTAAGCTTTTCTTGACACTCGGACAACGTCATCTTTTAATCTTCCGAAGGATTTCACACAAAAACAGCCCCCGTCAGCATTGGCTGACGAGGGTCTGTTTGTGTTTTTTATTAAACTTATTCGAGCTCGATGGTTGCCGGCGGCTTACCGGTGCAGTCATAGAACACGCGGTTGACGTGTTTGACCTCGTTAACGATACGGCTGGTAACAGTGCCAAGGACGCTCCAGGGCATCTCGTAGCTTTCTGCCGTCATGAAGTCAGTGGTAGTGACCGCACGCAGAGCCACGCCGTAATCGTAGGTGCGCTCGTCGCCCATAACGCCAACACTGCGGATATTGGTCAGCGCAGCATAATACTGGTTGATCTCCTTGTCCAGACCTGCCTTGGCAATTTCCTCACGCCAGATGGCATCGGCATCCTGCACGATGGCCACCTTTTCCGGGGTCACTTCGCCAATAATACGGATGGCAAGACCCGGGCCGGGGAACGGCTGGCGGCTGACCAGATATTCCGGCAGACCCAGCTCACGGCCAGCCTGACGGACTTCATCCTTGAACAGATCACGCAGCGGCTCGACCAATTCCTTGAAGTCCACAGTGTCGGGCAGACCGCCGACGTTGTGGTGGCTCTTAATCACGGTGGACTCGCCGCCCAGACCGCTCTCGACCACATCGGGGTAGATAGTGCCCTGTGCGAGGAAATCAACAGCACCGATCTTCTTTGCTTCTTCCTCAAAGACACGAATGAACTCTTCGCCAATGATCTTGCGCTTCTTCTCCGGCTCCTCTACCCCAGCCAGCTTGCTGAAGTAGCGTTCACGGGCATCCACGCAGATAAAGTTGATATCAAAGTTCGGGTTACCGGGGCCAAAGACCTCGCAAACCTCTTCCACCTCGTTCTTACGCAGCAGACCGTGATCCACGAACACGCAGGTGAGCTGCTTGCCGATCGCCTTTGCCAGCATTGCAGCAACCACAGAGGAATCTACACCGCCGGACAGTGCGCAGAGCACCTTGCCGTCACCGATCTTCTCGCGCAGTGCCTTGACATTGTTCTCCACGAAGGAGTCCATCTTCCAGTCGCCGGTGCAGCCGCAGACATTGTACACAAAGTTACGCAGCATGGTCTTGCCCTCTGCAGTGTGCAGAACTTCGGGGTGGAACTGGACTGCATACAGACCCTTTTCCGCATTTTCAATTGCAGCCACCGGGCAGTTTGCCGTGTGTGCTGTGATCTTGAAGCCGGGAGCGGTCTTTTCGATATAGTCATTGTGGCTCATCCAGCAGATGGTGGAGGGCTGGACATTCTGGAACAGTTTGCTCTCAGTGTCCACAAAGACCTCCGTCTTGCCATACTCACGCTCCGGTGCACGGCAGACATTGCCGCCCAGCAGGTGCATCATGAGCTGGCTGCCATAGCAGATGCCCAGCACAGGCACGCCCCAGTTGAAGATCTCAGGATCGATCGTGGGCGAATCCTCCAGATAAACGCTGTTGGGACCGCCGGTGAAGATGATGCCCTTGGGGTTCTTCGCCTTGATGAGCGAAAGGTCGGTCTTATAGGAATAGATTTCGCAGTAAACGTTATTCTCACGGACACGGCGAGCGATCAGCTGATTGTACTGCCCGCCAAAGTCCAGCACGATCACAGTTTCATGCTGCATGGTGTTTCCTCCCTTTTCGTGGTATACATACAAATATAGTATAGCATATCTGCCAATCAAATGCGACAGTTTTTGTGG
>CAYXQN010000063.1:0-10355 GCA_964466825.1 uncultured Faecalibacterium sp.
TCTTGAATGCCATTCAAGCGCTCTCCCAGCTGAGCTATACCCCCGTATAAGAGAATCGCTCGCAAGATGAAATATTAAATTAAGAAGCGGGGTGTGTAACCGTTTTGCTTGGGCTCCCAGCTGAGCCTACCCCCCATATATTGCCGTCCTTCAACGGACTACTCACATATAATATCAAATCAGCATCCATTTGTCAACCACTTTTTTGCAAAAAGTGAAAAAGCTTTTTACCGATCCGCCCTGTCTTTTGACAACATCGCTGTGTTCGAACCGCACATTCTTTTGGTGATTTATTGTTCAGTTCGAACAGGGAATTTTCGGCAATCGGGCTTTCGCCTTGCGGCCCGCAGCACAAAATGTTATTTTTGAGTTAACCATATTCCGCTGTATGTTTGTTCAAAAGGAGGTTTTATTATGCTATTTGTCGCTACCGGCGATATCGGCCCCAACCGAACTGACCCCGACGAAATGTTTCACTCGGTCCGCAGTTCCTTGCAGGAAGGCGATCTCGTCTTTGGACAATTGGAGCCCTGTATTGCACACACCGGCACCCCTGCTGCACAATGCCGTCTGCCCATGCGCTGCAAACCGGAGAGTGCTGCTGCTATCCGCCGGGCAGGCTACAATGTGATCTCGTTTGCAACAAATCACTGCATGGACTGGGGCCGTCCCGCCTTTTTTGAAACTCTGGACCTGCTCCATCAGCAAGGCATTCAGACCATTGGAGCAGGCGCCGATATCTTTGAAGCCCGCAAACCAGTCATTATAGAAATAGACGGGACCCGCATCGGCTTTTTAGGTTACAACTCCATCCTGCCTCAGGATTATTGGGCCAGTGAAGAACGCCCAGGCTGTGCTCCTCTTCGTGGGATCACAGCCGCTGTTCCCAAAGAGCATGACCAGCCCGAAACACCGGTAAGGCTGTTTTCCTGGCCGCACCCGGACGATTTGGATGCCATGATCGCCGATATCGAAGCCCTGCGGCCTCAGGTAGATGTCCTGATCGTATCGTTCCATTGGGGCATCCACTTTGTACCTGCTGTGCTGGCACAGTATCAGCGCTATGCTGCTCATTTTGCCATTGACGCCGGGGCCGACCTGATCCTGGGCCACCATACCCACATCTTAAAACCAATCGAGGTCTATCACGGCAAAGCTATCATTTATTCCATGGCCAACTTTGCATTGGAGGAACCCGGACGCTTTTTTGAAGGCAAGGGTGAGCTTACCGATTCCAAGTCTCACCAGGACATTGCCGCACTGAACCCTGATATGAAAAAGAGCAAACGACAAATGCCTGTTGACTCTTATAAAACCTTTTACGTCAAGTGCCTTATTCAGGACAAGAAGATCCGGAAGGTCTCCTTTGTCCCGGTCCAGCTTGACAAGGAGGCCGTACCCCATGTACTCTCCCCCGATGATCCCCGTTTTAACGAGATCACAGAGTATGTCCGCATGATTACAGCCGACCAGGGTCTGCATACCGACTTTGTATCCGAAGGCGGTGAGGTGCGTATCGTCATCTGATCCCTTTCTAAAAATGCCCCGTGCCTTAAAAAGCACGGGGCATTTTTATGTATCTATGTTTTTATCAACGCCCTTATCCACCGATTTTCACTTTCGGGCCACAGCTTTCCACAAGAGCCTTCAATTCTTCCATCCGGGCATTGGTCGGCGGCTCGATCCCAAGATTCTGCGGACGGCCAAGGCTTTCGCTCTTACTCTCGCCAAGCTTGTGGAACGGCAGGAGATTGACCTCCACATCCTCCCCAAGCGAGGCTGCAAACAGCCCCACCTCACGCAGATTCTCCGCGCTGTCGTTGTAGCCGGGGATAACCGGGACCCGAAGGATGACCGGGATGTGGAGATCCTGATGGATATGACGGATGTTGTCCAGGATCAGCTCATTGGGAACACCCACCAGTTTTTTGTGCGTTGCACTGTCCATATGCTTCACATCCAGCAATGCCAGATCCACATGGGGCAGTACCAGGTCCACCACTTCCCGTGGAGCATAAACGCAGCTCTCGATCGCAGTGGATATCCCTTCCGCATGGGCAGCTGCAAACAGTGCTGCACTGAACTGCGGATGTGCCAGCGCCTCTCCACCGGAAATCGTCATACCACCGCCGGAACTGTTGAGAAACAGCTTATCTTGGCAGATCCGATCGATCACTTCCCGGACCGTCATGGTCTTGCCCGCCAGTTCCCGTGCCTGATGCGGGCATTTTTCGGCACAGTTACCGCAATTAAGACATTTTGTACGATCGGTCAGCGCGATCATTTTATCTCCTGCCGGTCCAATGGCTATCGCCCCCTCCGCACAGACTGCTACACAGGCACCGCAGCCTGTGCATTTATTTGCATAGGTCATCAGCTCCGGGCAAGCTGCATTGGATTCCGGGTTGGCACACCACAAGCACCGCAGAGGACATCCCTTCAAGAACACCGTTGTACGGATCCCCGGCCCATCGTGGATGCTATAGGACTGGATATTGAAAACGGTCGCCGTTTTTTGGTAATCAATGGTGAAACTCATCGTCAAACCTCCCGTTTTAATGTCATGTTCACTGCATTTCCCGCTGCAGAACGATCTCGTAATAGCGCATGATCTGGCAGGACAGCAGAAGACGCTGACGCAACCGTGGATCATCCAGCTCCAGCTTGATCAGCTTCTTGATCTGGTTGACTTTATTGTTGATGGTATTGCGGTGCATATACATCGTTGCCGCAGTGGAGATCACATTACAGTCATGTAGGAGATAATAAAAAAGCACATCCCGCAGGTCTGTATTATGTTCTCTGTCATATCGGGTCAGCAGAGTGACCGCCGGATGACAGAGATAAAGGATATCACTGTTGATCTCTGACTCCAGGTAGCGCTGCGTACACAGGTCAATAATGCTGTAAACCAGATAATTCTCGCAAAAGAAGATGCGTTGCTTTTTATCTTCCCGCAACAGACAGGCCAGCTCAATGGTCCGCTTGCACAGCAGGTAGATGGAACCAAGTCCTTCGTCGTTTTTGGTACCATTGCCCACCATCATGATCGCATGGTAGTGCTCCAAAAAATTACACAGACTCTTGTCCTGTTCCAGTTCGGTGGGGATAAATGTCCGCTTTTCATAGCTGAGCAATACGATAATATCGTTCTGATATACCGTCATATTGGCCTGCGGAAAAAAATCCCGCAGACGGCTCATGACCAAGGAGTATGAAGCCCCTGCATTGGCATTTTCAAAGGAGATCAGCAGGATACGATTATACTTATACACCGGGAATGGCAGTTTGGACAGTGCCGCACGGATCTCGCCCCGATTGATCAGCCGTCGGCCCATAATGTCCTCCCAGCAGCGCTGGAACTCTTTCGGGAACGGGTCCCAGTGCACCAGACTTTTTGCAAACAGCTTGTGCCGCAGATAGTTGGCAGTGCAATTACACAGTCCACACAGGTCCAGCTGCTGCAACGGCTTTCGGCTTTCGAGCAGCAGGATAAATGCCGTCTCATCATCGTGCGATATCCTGCTGGCGTGCAGCGTTCCCTCGCCATCCGGCAGATCCATCTGCCTGTAGCCATCGGCTGCTGTTCCTGCCGTAAAAATCGTACCCAGTGATCTGCGGTTCATGGCACCCGCCGGCAGAAGTTCCTTTGCCAGATAGCTCCCTTCTTCCAGCCCTGCACTGGCCACAAGGCGGCCATGGGCATCCAGCAGGACTGCACCGCCGCCCGCCTCCCAGGCAGCGACCGACAAAACATCGTGGAAATCCCCACCCCTTTCAATGATCTTCTGGAAACGTGTCTGCCATTCTTCAATTTTAAGGATGTCTTGCTGGATAGAATTGTGTATCCGGGCCATTGAACAGGAAAACAGCAGCACTCTGCATCCGTCCGGCGCCGTGATAGCTGTACCGGCATCTGCCTGTGCCAGCATCACTACCGTTCCAGGCTCGGCCTGTATCTGTGCCAAAGCTGCCGCTGATTGTACAGTGCCCAGATACAACCGGTCTCTGTACAGGACAGTCTGTTCTTCCAGCAGCTCCACCCGGTGGGAACAGGTATCCTGCTGTCCTTCCGGCAGCCCTCGTACCACATAAGGCTCCAGCTGCTGGCAAAAAAAGCGCAAGCTGATCATTGCCACGTTCCATCCTTTCCTTTGTTATTTTATTGCCATTTTGATTTCTCCTTTATTGTACACACAATCCCGGCAAAAATCACTTTGATTTTGCGCATTTTTTCAAGAATGGTCATCGCGCCCAATTTAAGCGTCGCTTTCTGTGCATCGAACACAGGAAACATCTGGTATTTCCAAAATTACTTGCATTTCGCTGTATTTCGATGATATTTTTTTGACATAGAGCTCAATGACCGGTCCACATCCCCTCACATGACCCATTCAAGGAGGTTTTGACCCACACAAAAATGTCCGCCTCAAACACGAACGACAAAAGGAAAAGGAGTTCATCATGGCAGTTCAAACATTACTATGGATCGTTCTGTTGGCAGTGGCTGCATCCATTGTCATCAGCTACTTCTGCAAGGTCAACCTTGGCATCCCCGCACTGATCTTTGCGTACATCATTGGTGTTTTTGTCCAGGGCCTCAAGGTCAAAAATGTCGTTGCTATGTGGCCAACCAGCGTGGTCTTCCAGCTGATGACCATCACCATGTTCTTTTCGTTTGCTATCTTCAATGGTACACTCCCCAAGGTAGCTGATAATATCATCTACCGTTTCCGCAACAACGCCAAGCTCATCCCCTTTGCGCTGATCCTCATCGGTCTGGTCATCGGTGCTTTGGGCGCACCTCCCCCGGCCTGCAACACCATCCTGGCCATCCTTACCTTTACCATTGCGGTCCCTGCTGGTCTGAGCCCCTGGCTGTGCGCTGTCATCGTATGCTTCGGCGGCAGTATCGGCACCTTCTTCCCCTGGGCTGTTCAGGGTTCTGTCGTTAAGGCCCGCACCGACGAAATGCTGGCCGAAACCGCCTATGTTGGCATGGGCGAGCTGGCCGCATACAAAGCAACCCTGCACACCTTTATCTTCACACTGATCCTGTTCTTCATTTTCTACTTCCTGACCAAGGCATACAAGATGGGCAAGGTCGATGTGAAAAAGCCCGAGCCTTTTACTGACATCCAGAAAAAGAACCTGATCATCATCGTGATCATCGCTATCCTGGTTATCGTCCCCAACCTGCTCAAGCTCTTCATCAAGGGCAATGCCACCCTGAACCTGCTGGCTTCCGCATTTGACATCCAGATGCTGGCTCTGATCGGCACACTGCTGTGCACCCTGCTCAAGCTCGGCAACGAAAAAGATGCCATCGTTAAGGGCGTACCCTGGAATACCATCCTCATGGTTGGTGGTGTCTGCACCCTGATGGGCGTCGCTTCCGCCGCTGGCGTTACCGATTATATCGGCGAAGTTCTGGCCTCCAGCTCCTTCTCTCCCGCTCTGATCGGCGCCATCTTCTCTCTGCTGGCTTCTTTCCTGAGCTTGTTCTCCGGTGCGATCAACGCTGTGTTCCCCATGCTGGGCGCCATTGCAGTTCCTTACGCATCCGCTATGGGCACCAACCCCATTCCTCTGCTGGTCGGCATCGCCATTGGTGCTTCTGCCACTGCGATCTCTCCCTTCTCCACCGGTGGTGCGATCATGATCGCCAATGTTCCTGACCAGAAGGTTGCTGAAGGCCTGTTCCTCAAGACTATCGTTCTGGCATTTGCCGGTGCTGCACTGTCTGCTGTGCTTTCGCTCTGCGGCATCTACAGTTTCTGATTTTTTCTTCTCTGCTGCGTCGGCACCCAGCAAACGGGTGCCGACATATACAGAGTTTTCATCAGTTCATATCAGAAACATATGAAAGGAGCTTTTGCTATGAAATCAACCAATCGACTCGGCACTCTGATTTTAGCAGCCTGTCTCAGTTTTTCTATGATTACCGCAGCAGCTCCTACCTCATTTGCGGCTTCCGGATTTTTCAAAAAACTGTTTAATCCTTCTTCCAGTACTGTTGCCGCAGAGGAGGTTGTAACGCCCGAAGTTGTGACTACGACCCCCAACGGCGAACGTTATGCTTGGAACCCTCAGGGTCTTTTCGTCACAGCTGATTCAGACCGCGTGTTACTGGATTACTTCACTTATATTCTCCAGCACAAACTGGAAATGAAAAACGAAGTAATTTTCATTGCATTGGACGATCTGCAGAGGATCTACGCCCCTGATTTCAAGGTCGAACGTAACGGCAGTAAACTCACATTGACACATGCTGGTGTCAGTACCGAAATCAAGATTGGCAGCACTTCCGCTACTTTCTACACTGGCTCCGGCACTTTGGAAGTCGCTCCTTATGAGAACAACGGAGTGGTTTTTGTCCCATTCTTTGATCTGATGGTCAAAGGTTTTGGTAAAACGCTGAGCAGCAATGGAATCTACTACGGTCTGGGAAACAGTGAAAGTTTTGAGGTGACCCGTTCTGACGTTTATAATCTTAAAATGTTCTTCCGCGGAAAGGACGTTGGAAAGAGCTACTGGGTCTTCTGGAACGATGAAGTACAGCGTCTGATGCCTGTCGTCATGTACATTCCCAGCACCTATGATATTTCCACTCCCAACAAACTGATCGTTCAGCTCCATGGTGCAGGCGGAAATGCCACCAGTCTGCCAGATTCTGACCGCGGCACCCTGATGATGCAGTACGCCGAGAACTATGGCTATATCGTCATGTGGCCGGACTCCTACGCTTCCATGTGCAACTTTGGTATGTGGGTCCAGCCTGTTGGTCAGTTACCCATTACCGATAAGAACGATCCCTCCAACCCCGGTGGTTATTCGCCTGAAAAGCTTGCTGATATCAAGTTGTCTGGCAACAACGTCCAGCGCAGCATTGACTTTGTGGAAAGCAAGTGGAATATTCATCCGGACAACATTTTTATCATGGGTATCTCTATGGGTGGCTGTGGAACCTGGTATCAGGCTGCGACCTATGGTGAGCGCTTTGCTGCTGCCAGCCCTTCTGGAGCTTTTGTGGAACCTGCTTATTTTGATTGGAGCCAGATAAAGATTCCTACCATGTATGTTGGCGGCACAGAAGACCGAAATGGTTTCGATCTGATGCTGAACGCTTATAAGATTGCTATGGGTCAGGGCGCCAATATTGTAGAGTTTGTCACCGTTGGCGGTGCTGAACATGGTGCAGAGTGGCCGCTGGTTCTGGAGAAGACCTACGAGTTCTTTGATTCCTACGTTACCAAATAAAATTCTTATCGAAAGGATGTGTCTGAATGTACGAGCGCATTGAACGGATCAAAAAGCGTGTCGTTGTAGACCACTACCCCATCTGCATTGAGAAATATCGTATTACAGCCGATGTTTTAAAGGAAGCAAAAAACGATCCTGCCATGGTGCAGCGCGGCAAAATGCTCAAAGCCTATGCCGAGCGGATGCCCATTGCCATTGCGGATGATGAGTTGATCGTTGGCCTGGGCGCTTCGAAGCCTATGGGTCTGGAGATCGACCCCAACTACGGCATCTGGACTCAGGACGAGATCGACAGCCTGATCGAAGATGGCTACATCATGAGCGAGCAGGATCAGAAGGACCTGCAGGAGCTGAACAAGACCCACAACCCGGCCACCCAGATCGGTATGCAGGGCGACATCTTCTACGAGGAACCGGACGAACGGATCCTCAAGCTTCTCAAAGCTGGTCTGGTCCTGCCGCCCTGGAAGGACAAGTCTCAGGGCCGCGGCGTGGGCGGCGGCTATGCCCAGAGCGGCCTTGGCCTTGGACCCAGCCTGGTCCTGTTGCTGGTGGACTATACCAAGATCCTGTATAATGGTACTTATGCCCTGATCGAGCAGGCCAAGGCCTGCCAGAAACAGCTGCGCTTTACCGATGCCGAAAGCATTGATAAGTTCCGCTACTACCAGGCCGTTATCATGGCATTTGAAGCCATCAACACTCTTGCCCAGCGTTACTCCGCACTGGCTGCTGAAATGGCAGCAAAAGAAGCCGATCCGACCCGAAAGGCAGAGCTTGAGACCATCAGCGAGACCTGTGCCCGTGTTCCTATGGAAAAGCCCCGCACCTTCCGGGAAGCGATCCAGTGCTTCTGGTTCCAGTTCCTGATGCTGAGCCCCAGCACCACTTTGCCCGGCGGCCGATTTGACCAGTATATGTATCCCTTCTATCAGGCTGATCTGGAAACAGGCCGCATTACCCGGGAAGAAGCCCTGGAGCTGCTGTGCTGCATGCGCCTGAAGGATATGGAGCTGAACCGCACATCCGGCAAGAACAACCGCAAAAAGAATGCCGGCTTTGCCAAGTGGCATAACTTTATCATTGGCGGCGTCAAGCGGGATGGTTCCGATGCCACCAACGAACTGAGCTACATGATGCTGGACGCCGCTCTGATCACCCGCACTCCCCACCATACCATTACACTGCGTGTAGCACCTTCCACCCCGCAGGATCTGATCATGAAGGGTATTGAATGCCAGCGTGCAGGCCTGAGTATGCCGGCATTTGTCAGCGACCAAAGCTATCTCAACTTCTTTACCATGCACGGTGTCTCTCTGGAGGACGCCCGTGATTATGCCATCACTGGATGCCTGGACGCAAACCTGCCCGGCAAGAGCCGTACCGGCCCGGTCCCCATGACGATCATGACCGTCATCTTTGATCTGTTCCGTCACAACGGCATCAATGTCAAAAATGGCGAGATGGCCGGCATTCCTACCGGAGACTTTACTCGGTTCAAGGATTTTGAGGAACTGTTTGCTGCTTGGGAAAAACAGTTCAAGTACTGTGTCGGCATTGTTGGCGAGCGCAACAATGTTGAGCTGAAAATCACACAGGAGATCCTGCCGGATCCGCTGCGTAGCGCTTTGATGTACAACGGCATTGAAAGCGGCAAGGACATCTGGTGCCGTCATGATATCCCCTTTGATAATACAGCCTCGGTGTGTACCATTGGCATGGTCAATGTAGGCGATTCGCTGGCCGCAATCAAAAAGCTCTGCTTTGACGACAAGAAGTATACCCTGAAAGAGCTGTACGATGCCCTGGAAGCAGACTGGGTCGGTTACGATGAAATGCGCCAGGATTTCCTGAATGCACCCAAATTTGGCAACAACGACGCCTATGTGGATGAGATCGTAGCACGCTGCTACAAGCTCTTTACAGACTTTGTTCCCACCATGCCCACCGTGACCGGCGGCACCACAGTGCCCTGCGGGATCTCCATCACGAGCCACCAACCCGGCGGCCTGCTGACCGGTGCCACCCCGGACGGCCGCAAGGCAGGAACCCTTCTGGCCGACGGTACCATGAGCCCCATGCAGGGCATGGACCACAACGGCCCTGTTGCCGTTATGCAGTCTGCCATGAAGGTAGACCAGGACCCATTCCAGGCCACCCTGCTGAACATGAAGTTCTCGCCTTCTTCGCTGAAGACCGAAAGCGATATGGAAAAGTTGGCTGCCTTGATCCGCACCTATCTGAGCAATGGCGGAAAACACGTTCAGTTCAATGTTGTGGACCAGGAGACTTTGATCGCTGCCCGCGAAAATCCGCAGGAACACCGTGATCTTCTGATCCGTATCGCCGGTTACAGTGCTTACTTTGTACAGCTGAATGACTCCATGCAGAAAGAAGTCATTGACCGTACTCAGCTCAGCCTGTAACGCCTGTCTTACAAAGGCACTTCTTATTTACTAACCTAAAAAGACACCCTGTAGCGACACACTTGTCGGTACAGGGTGTTCCTTTTTGGGCACAAAAAGCCACGGTGCGTTTGCATCGCGATTCACACATTTTGAAAAGTTTTCATTCCATACCCAGCGGCAGTTTTCCAAGTTTTTTCAAAATATCGTATGCAAGGCGAGATGCAAGTTGAGCAGGTGGTGCGGGGCTGTCCAGCATATCGCACATCTCATCATATTCGTGGTCATTCGGATATTCAAGAAGCCATTTTTGTAATTCAACAATGTGTTCAGGCGTAAACCAACCATCCATCCGTAGAAATTCCCTCCATAATTTTCAAGCTCTTGGAACGACTTTGTTAGATTATCGTTAGGCTATTTGCTAGTTTATCAATCAGTCCCAGGTAGTTTTAAGCGTTTTTTGACGAAAAGCCAAAAGAAAAGCACCCGGAAAACAACGTTCCCAGGTGCTTTTGGAGCTAGTGACAGGAGTTGAACCTGCAACCCACTGATTACAAATCGCACATAAATGATGTTTTTGTATTTCTTGTGATTCTATTTTATATAGATAAATCGTCATTTTTGCATTTTTATGTTTTGTATGATTGTTTCCTGTTTTGTTCTGTTGTCACATTTTTGTCGCATTTT
>CAYXQN010000064.1:0-10333 GCA_964466825.1 uncultured Faecalibacterium sp.
AAGAGGCTAGGAGGACAAAAATATAAGTAGTAATAACTTTATAGGTGGCCAAAACTAAAATGACTTTTGGCCGTCTAGGTGCCTCTGCCTCCCTGCAGCAGTCGGCAGTTCTTCTTTTTTGAATTTCTTTCAAATTGCCCTTGCATCGTTCAAAAGGAGGGGTTCACATCCGTAACCATCGTTCCGCCGGGGCCGCAGCAGCGGCTTGCCCTGCGGGGCTTTTTTATCTGCTGTGGAGCAGCGCAGCTAAAGTCATACTCATTCACGGTTTTTTCATATTTTCCTGTTTTTTGGGTAGACATTGCTTTTTCCGACTGCTAAAATAGAACAGTATTTTTTGTCACTCCGCCGTCCTGTACGGCGGAGAACTTTTTTTGATATACGGAGGTTCTTCATGCTCGAGAAAATCTTTCATCTGAAAGAGAACCACACTGACGTAAAGACCGAAATCATGGCAGGTATCACCACCTTCATGACCATGGCCTACATCCTTGCGGTCAACCCCAGCATCCTTTCGGCAACCGGTATGGACTCCAAGGCTGTGCTGATCGCAACAGCTCTGGCTTCCTTCATCGGCACCGCCGCCATGGCCCTGCTGGCCAACTATCCCTTTGTTCTGGCCCCCGGCATGGGCCTGAACGCCTACTTTGCCTACACCGTCGTTCTTTCGATGGGTTACAGCTGGCAGCTGGCACTGATGGCCGTTTTTGTAGAGGGCATCATCTTCATCCTGCTCTCCCTGACCAACATCCGTGAGGCCATCTTCAACGCCATCCCCATGACCCTCAAATCCGCCGTCAGCGTCGGCATCGGCCTGTTCGTTGCTTTTGTCGGCCTGCAGAACGCAAACCTCATCGTCAACAGCGACTCCACCCTGGTCACCTACCAGAACTTCAAGGGCGACACCTTCTCCAGCGTGGGTATGGGTGCGATCCTGGCCCTGATCGGCGTGGCCATCACCGGCATCCTGCTGGTCAAAAAGGTCAAGGGCGGCATCCTGTACGGCATCCTGCTCACCTGGGCGCTGGGCATCCTCTGCGAGCTGACCGGCATCTACGTCCCCAACCCGGACGCCGGGATGTACTCGGTCATCCCCACCCAGTTCATCAGCTTTGACTTCTCCGCACTGGGCAACACCTTTGGTCAGGTGTTCAAGGTCGATTTTTCCAACGTCGGCTGGATAAACTTCTTCACCGTTATGTTCTCCTTCCTGTTCGTGGACCTGTTCGATACCCTGGGCACCCTGATCGGCGTGGCTTCCAAGGCAGATATGCTGGATGAGAACGGCAAGCTGCCCCGCATCAAGGGCGCTCTGATGGCCGACGCTGTTGCCACCTGCGCAGGCGCTGTGCTGGGCACTTCCACCACCACCACCTTTGTGGAGAGCGCTTCCGGCGTGACCGAGGGCGGCCGCACCGGTCTGACCAGCATGACCTCCGGCATCCTGTTCCTGCTGGCCATCGTGTTCAGCCCCCTGTTCCTGACCATCCCCTCCTTTGCCACCGCTCCGGCTCTGGTCATCGTTGGTTTCTACATGATGAGTTCTGCCCTCAAGATCGACTTCAACGACCCCAGCGAGGGCATCCCCGCCTTCCTGACCATCCTGGCAATGCCCTCTGCTTACAGCATCTCGGAAGGCATCGCCATCGGTGTCATCTCCTGGACCCTGATCAACCTGATCTCCGGCAAGGCCAAGGAGAAGAAGATCAGCCCCCTGATGTATGTGCTGACCGTGCTGTTCATCTGCAAATACATCTTCCTGTGATCCTGCATACAAAAGGACCGGTGCACAATGTGCACCGGTCCTTTTTTGTGTCTGTTACTGCTTTGCCTTTTCTTCTTTGCAGGAAATGCTGAACAGGATAAAGCCAATGACGAACAGCACCGCAATGGAGCCAACGCCCACATTTGCGCTGCCGGTGAGCTGGCTGCCCACGCTGACGATCATCGTACCCAGGAAGGAGGCACCCTTGCCGCAGATGTCAAACAGGCCAAAGTATTCGCCGGACTTTTCGGCCGGGATGATCTTGGCAAAGTGGGAACGGCTCAGCGCCTGCACACCGCCCTGGAACATACCGACGACCACGGCCAGCACCCAGAACTGCCACTGCTGGGTCAGGAAGAAGGCGAAGATGGCAATGCCGGTATAGGCCGCAATGCACACCGGGATCAGACGGCTGGATGGGTATTTGGAGCTGAGGCGGCCGAAGATCAGCGCCGAGGGGAAGGCCACGATCTGAGTCACCAGCAGTGCCAGCAGCAGGCCGGTGGTGTCCAGCCCGAGGGCGGTGCCATAGGCCGTTGCCATGTCGATGATGGTGTACACACCGTCGATGTAGCAGAAGAACGCCAGCAGGAACCAGAACACCTGTCTGTCCTGCGGCAGGTGGCGCAGGGTGTTGCCAATGCGGGCAAAGCTCTGGCGCACGGCGTGCTTTTCGACCTCGATGTAATTGACCTGCTTATATTTTTTGAGCAGCGGCAGGGTGACTGCAAGCCACCACACCGCTGTAATGACCAGTGCAATGGTCAGGGCAGTCATCTGGTTCAGCCCGATCATCCCACTGCCCAGCACCAGCGCCAGGCAGACCACAAAGGGCACACAGCTGCCAATGTAGCCCCAGGCATATCCCCGGGAGGAGACCATGTCCATCCGCTCCGGGGTAGTCACATCGTTCAGCATGGAGTCGTAGAACACCAGGCTGCCGGAGTAGCCCACCTTGGCAATGATAAAGATGACCAGAAAGGCCAGCCAGGTGGTGGCAAAGCCCATGACGCAGCAGCCTGCCACACCCACGAGCAGGCAGAGCGTAAAGATCGGTTTTTTGAATCCCTTGGTATCGGCCAGCGTACCCAGGATCGGCCCCAGGATGGCGGTGATGACCGTGACGATGGAGCTTGCATAGCCCCAGTAGGCCAGGTAGTCCACACTGCTCAGGCCGTCGGCCTCAGCCAGCGCATTGAAGAAGATGGGCACCAGCGTTGCGATCATCAGCACAAAGGCGGAGTTGCCCACATCGTACAAGATCCACGCCCGCTCCAACGGGGTGACCTTGAATTTTGTTTTTCCCATGATGATTTTCCTTTCCTATTGCCTGCGCTGCATCAGAACTCGCCAAAGGTGTGGTCGTATGCAGCGTCCAGCGGCTCGGCAGTGGCCTGCTTTGCCGCAAATTCTTCGATCAGCCGCTTTGCCAAAGGCTCGGCCTGCTCAAACAGCTCTGCCAGCCGGCGGCTGCTCTCGTCGCACTGCGGGTTGGGCACCGGGTTTGCCACCAGCCCGTGCAGGCTGTCGTACTTGCCCACCACCTTCATGCCGGTCAGCACCACCCAGCGTTTGACCGCATTGGAGGACTGCAGCAGCCGGTGCACCTGAAGCATCCCCTTGAGCGCCTCCAGCGTGGTCTGCTGGGAGATCTCCTCGTAAAAAGGTGCAATGACCTGTGCATTCCGGGCGCTGGCATGGATATGCCCTGCGGTAAAGAACCGGAGCGGGTCGTGTCCGTCCTGACGCATCAGGGCGTTGTCAAACTCGGTCTCGATCTCGCTGTGGGTCACCCCGCTGTCCCGGGTATAACGCTCCACATAAGGGTGGCAGGTGCTGTCCAGCGCAAAGTGGCATACAAAGCCCAGCGCATAAGCCAGCGCCGCTTCGGGGTCGCCGGCCTGCTGCACCACCCCTCTGGCCCGGTCAAAAAACACCCGGCCGGGCTTGTCGTGCATGGCGTTGCCCAGAGCACTGACCGGATTGCTCCGGATAGCATGATAGTAGAACAGCAGGTCCGGCCCATGCAGACCAATGTCAAACAGCTGCCGGTTCCGGCCGATGAGTGCCTGCAGCTGCTCCGGCAGCTGGGCCAGCACCTTTGCGCCAAACCGGCGGTGTGCGTATGTAGACGGCATGATTCCAACTTCCTCCATTTCCGCAGGGACAGGGCCGCAGCCTGCCGCCTGCCTTTGCTTTCTGTTCCAGTATAACAGAAAGCTGCACCGACTGCCACCCTTTTTCGGCCCCGCAGCAAAAAAGCGGTGCGCCGCTTTTGCGTGCAGCGCACCCTCCTGTCATCGGATCAGCTTCGCCGGGTCCAGATAGGCCCCGTTCTGCAGCAGCTCCAGATGGATATGGCTCGGCTCAGCGCACTCGCAGCTGATGCTGCCCGCCTTGCCCAGCTGCTGGCCTGCCGTGACCGTTTCGCCTTCTTTTACCTGCACATCGCTCACGCCGCACAGCCGCCACTGCCGCCCTTCGGCGTCCTGGATGCAGACCACACCGCCCCAGCTGCTGCCGGTTTCCAGTGCGGTCACCCGGCCTTCGGCCGGTGCACAGACCTCTGCCCCCTGTGCACAGGCATAGTCCACCCCGTTGTGGGTGCGCCAGTCGCCCAGGGTCTTGTTGTACACCAGCTCATCCCCGCTGCAGACGTTTAAGATCTGCCCATCGACCGGCTGCCTGTAGGCAGCAGTCTGCAAACTGCTGGCAGGCGCAGAGTCGGTGCGCAAGGCGGATGGTTCGGACACCAAACCAGACCCAGACTGCCGCCCAGAAGACGATGCTGCCCCATCTTGCAAGGCGCTGGCAGCGGGCAGCGGCACATCGGCCACACTGTTTGCGACGTTTGTATCCGGCTGCTGCCATGTGTTCTCCTCCGTTTCGTTCCACATCCCATCCAGGGTCTCGTCAATGCCCGGCAGGGCCTGCTGTTCTTCGGTGCCCGGCAGGGTCAGCTCGTCCAGGCTTTTTTTCAGTTCCTCCCGGACGGTGCGCACGGCCCATACCCCTGCGGCGGCAGCTGCTACCAGGCAGGCGATCAGCGCCAGCGCAAAGCCCTTGCTGCGCAAAAACTTTTTGATCTGCTCCATGGCTGTTACTCCCATCTGTCGTTTGTGTACCATTTGTACTTCTGGGTGTAGTGTGCGCTTTGCTGCTGCGGTTTATTCAGGCCGGACAAACAAAAAAGGAGCCCCCCGGCAAGGGGAGGCTCCGCATGGTATCCTGATTTTAGTCCCGGCGGCGGCTGTTGCTTACACCCAGCAGGCGCACCACATACAGGAAGATGTTGATGAAGTCCAGATACAGGGACAGTGCACCGTAAATGGATGCCTTTTCTGCCAGCTCGCTGTCATACGCATAGTAGGAGTACATCTGACGCAGCTTCTGGGTGTCGTAAGCCGTCAGCAGCATAAACAGCACCAGACCGATGCCGGAATACAGCACCGTAGTGCCAAAGCTGAAGCCGAACAGCAGGCCCACAATGCCGGTGACCAGCATTGCCATCAGGCCAAGCATCAGCTTGGGGCCCCAGCCGGACAGGTCCTTGTGGGTGGTGGTGCCGTACATGGCCATCAGCCCAAAATACAGGGCCGTTGCCAAAAAGGCCAGCACCATGGTGCCAATGGAAAAGGCCACAAAGTAGTAGCTCATCACCATACCGTTGAGCACTGCATACAGCATGAACACGCCCCGGGCTGCGCCCACCGACATATTCTGCACCCGGGCGCTGAGCACAAAGACCAGCGCCAGCTCTGCAATGGTAAACAGCAGATACAGCGAGTTGACTACATAGAACAGCGGGGTCGTTGCGGTGACAAATGCCGATGCAAAGGTCGCCAGCAGGCCAACCGCCATCCAGCGGTAGGTCCGGGTCATATAATCTGCAGAGGTCATGGCCGGCTCTGCATAACCACGGTTGTAATTGTTATAATCCATCGTGGAAGCTCCTCCATTCTGTTATGCGGAAATTTTCAGGCCCTGCGCCCTTGCTCCGCTCTTTGGAATATAGTATACTGCATAGAAATGAACGTTTCATGAAAAAGGCTGTGATTTTTGATGTCTCTTGGACTTTATTGCCATATCCCCTACTGTTTTTCCAAATGCCGCTACTGCGATTTCTATTCTCACCCCGGGGAACGCGGTGTGCCGGATGCCTATGTGGACGCACTGCTGCGGGAGCTGGAGCGCTTTGCGGCGGAGGCCCCCCTGCGGCCGGACACGGTCTATTTTGGCGGCGGCACCCCCAGTCTGCTGACCCCTGCTCAGCTGGAGCGTGTGCTGCAGGCGGCGCAGCCTGCGCCCGGCGCCGAGATCACGCTGGAGGCCAACCCCGAGACGGTCACCGAGCAGAGCCTTGCCGGCTTCCGCGCCGCCGGGGCAAACCGCATCTCCTTTGGCGTGCAGTCCGCACGGGACAGCCAGCTGCGCACCCTGGGCCGCCCCCACACCGCAAAACAGGCCCGGGCTGCTTTTGCCGCCGCACGCAAAGCCGGGTTTACAAACATCAGCGGCGACATCATGCTGGCACTGCCCCACTATACCCAGGCGGAGTTTGATGAAACGCTGGAGCTGATCGAACAGGGCGGGGCCGTGCACATCTCCTCGTATCTTCTCAAGATCGAGCCGGACTCTGCCTTTGGGCGCAAGCCGCCGGAGGGTCTGCCCGGCCCGGACGATGCCGCCGACTTTTACCTGTACGCTGTGGAGCAGCTGGAGCACCACGGCTACCGCCAGTACGAGATCTCCAATTTTGCCAGGCCCGGCTTTGAGGGCAGACACAACCTCATCTACTGGGACTGCGGGGATTATCTGGGCATCGGCCCTGCCGCACACTCCTGCATGGGCGGCAAGCGGTTCTACTACCCTGCCGACACGGCTGCCTTTGTGCAGGACAACGCCGCCCCGGTGATGGACGGCGACTGTGGTGCTGAGGATTATCTGATCCTCCAGCTGCGGCTGCGCAAAGGGCTCAGCCTGCCGGAGTATCAGGCCCGGTACGGCAAGCAGTTTTCCACCAGACAGCTGGCCTTTGTGCAAAACTGTGTGAAGAACGGCTACGCCGAGTTTGACGGCCAGACCCTTGCCCTGACCCCGGCAGGCCTCATTGTGCAGAACAGTATCCTGGCCGAGCTGTTATGACCCTTCGGCCAGGGTGATCACCGGCCAGCCCAGTGCCCGGATGGCTTCCCGGTCGTGGGTGGCCAGCAATACGTTCCGTCCGCCGCAGCGCTGCTTCAAAAGCGCTGCGGCTTTTTGCATGGTGTCCGGGTCCATCCCGGTAAACGGCTCGTCCAGCAGCAGGGTATCGCTTTCGGCCCAAAGGGCACGCAGCAGCGCCACCCGGCGCTTCTGCCCGCCCGAAAGCCGCCGGGCCGGCAGAAGCAGAGCCGCCGCATCCAGTCCCAGCTCCTGCAGCTCCTGCTCGATCCGGGGCCGGTGCGCTCCCGCATTGCCCGGCACCACCAGCGCCACGTTCTCCGCTGCAGTCAGCTGCGGGCAGAGCCGGTCCTCCTGAAAGACCGCGCTCACCCGGCCCACGCCCTGCACCCGGCCGGCGGTGGGGGTCTGCAGGCCCATCAGGATGCGCAGCAGGGTGGTCTTGCCCCAGCCGCTGGGTGCCCACAGCACCGCCGGTGTTTCCACCACCAGCTCCAGCTCCCGGAACAGGCACTTTTCTCCAAAGCATTGGGTCAAATGTTCCAGCTTCAGCATTGCGTCTCCTCCCTGCCCAGCACAGCCCGCTCGGCGCAGGCCAGCAGCTGCAAAAACAGCTTTTCAAAGGCTGCGCTGAGCAAAATGATCACAAAGGTCCAGGCAAACAGCTCCCCGGTGGACAGGGTGATCTTTGCCCGGTAAAGGACATCGCCAATGCTGCCGTTGGGCAGGCCGATGACCTCGGCGGCAATGCCGCTTTTCCAGCAGATGCCCAGCGCTACGCTGCACCCCTGCCGGAAGGCCGGCAGCACTGCGGGCAGCCAGATGGCCCGCACCCTGCGCCCCAGCGGCAGCCGGAACACCCGTGCCATCTCCCGCAGCTGCGGATCGGCGCTGCGGATGCCGGTGCGCACGGCGCTGTACAGCACCGGCAGTACCATCAAAAAGCTGATGAGCACCGACAGCCATGCTCCCCGCACCCATACCAGTGCCAGAATGATAAAGCTGGCCACCGGGGTAGCCTTGACCAGCTGCATCAAGGGCGCCAGCAGGATGTCTGCCGCCGGGGAAGCCTCGGCCAGCACCGCCAGCACTGCTCCGCAGCCGGTGCCCAGCAAAAAGCCCAGCAATATGCGCCCGGAGCTGAAGCCGATGCGCTGCCAGAACTCCGGTCGGGGCAGCAGCTGCAGCAGGGTGCGCACGGCCTGCACCGGAGACACCAGAAATACCTCCTGCCCCACCGCCATGGCTGCCGCCTGCCAGACCGCCAGCCAGAACAAGGCCGCCAGCAGCCGATATCGCTTTTTGTTTGTTCCCATAGGTCTGCTCCTTTGCAACAGCCCTGCCCGCCGGCAGGCTGTTTTGTTCTTCTTTTATAATATAACATATCCCCCAGCGGGACAAAACACTTTTATTCACCTTTTCCTGTCTTGACATGAATCCGCTTGCAGGATACACTAATATTATCACACCGTACTACTTTTGGTACAGAAACGAGGATCTCTCCATGCAAAAACTCTCCGGCAAAGATCTGCTCTTGGTCGGCTTTACCCTGTTTTCCATGTTTTTTGGTGCAGGCAACCTGATCTTTCCGCCCATGCTTGGTGCATCGGCCGGAACAAACTTCTGGCCTGCTTTTCTGGGGCTGGCGGTCAGCGCCATCGGCCTGCCCATTGCGGGCGTTGTGGCCGCCGCCAAAGCAGGCGGCCTGCAAAAGCTGGCCGGGCGGGTACACCCCTGGTTCGCACAGGTCTTTATGGTCCTGATCTACCTGTCCATCGGGCCGTGCCTGGCCATCCCCCGCACAGCCAGCACCTCGTTTGAAATGCTGGTGCCGCTGCTGGGCAGCAGTGCCGGGCTGCAGCTGGGTTACTCGGTCCTGTTTTTTACCGCCGCCTTTTTGGTGGCGCTGCACCCGGACAAGCTCACAAACTTTCTGGGGCGGTTCCTGTGCCCGGCCCTGATCGTGCTGATCCTGGTCCTGTTTTCCGGCAGTGTGCTGCGCCCCCTTGCCGACACCTACGGCACCCCCGCCGGGGCTTATGCCGCACTGCCTGCCGCTGAGGGCATCCTGTACGGCTACCAGACCATGGACGCTCTGGCTGCGCTGATCTTTGGTGCGGTCATCGGGCTGAACATTCAGGCCCGGGGCGTCACGGAGGAAGCCGCCGTCCGGCGCGGCACCATCCATGCAGGCTTTGTGGCCGGGGTCATGCTGCTGCTGGCCTACGCCATGCTGGGCCACGCCGGTGCACAGACCGGTGCTGCTCAGCCCGGCCTTTCCACTGGTGCCGATGTGCTGACCACGCTGGCACAGGGGCTGTTCGGCCAGGCCGGGCTGGTGCTGCTGGCAGCCATGTTCCTGATCGCCTGCTTCAACACCTGCGTGGGGCTGATCGCCTGCGTGGGCGAATACTTCCACCAGCTGCTGCCCCGCATCCCCTACCCGGCGCTTGCCGGCTTTTTTGCCTTTGCCAGTATGCTCATCTCCAACATTGGTCTGGCAGGCATCCTGAGCATCTCCACCCCCATCCTCAACGCCATCTACCCCATTGCCATCGTGCTCATCCTGCTGGCCTTTGTGCCGGGGCTGGAGCAGCGGCGCTGGGTCTACCCGCTGTGCGTTGCATTTACCGCCGTTCAAAGCGTTGCCGCAGCGCTGCCGCTGGGCCCGCTTACCTCACTGGCAAAGCTGCTGCCCCTGGCATCGGTGGGCTTTGGCTGGGTGCTGCCTGCCCTGGCCGGCCTTGGCATCGGCCTTGCCGCATCGGAAAGAAGGTGAACACTGATGGTCCGACCCCTCATGCACGACCCCCTGTTTCTGGCACAAAGATCCGCCCCTGCCTCTGCCGAGGATGCTGACACTGCCCGTGACCTGCTGGAGACCCTGATGGCTCACGCCGACGGCTGTGTGGGCATGGCCGCCAATATGATCGGCGTGCACAAATGCATCATCGCCGTAGAGGCAGAGGATGGCTACCTGATCCTGTTCAACCCGGTCATCCTGAAAAAGTCCGGTCCCTATGACACGGAGGAAGGCTGCCTCTCGCTGGAAGGCGTGCGCAAGACCCGCCGCTGGCAGAGCATCAAGGTCCAGTACCAGACCCCGGACATGAAGCCCCGCATCAAGACCTTTACCGGCTGGACTGCCCAGATCATCCAGCACGAGATCGACCACTGCAATGGCATCCTGATCTGATCCCCCAAAACAGCCTGCCGGAGTTCCGGCTGCTCAAAGTGTTTTACAGGAGATACCGCACAGGTGTCTCCTGTTTTTGTTTGCGCAAAAGCCCCTGACCAGTGGATGACGGGAAGTGTTTGCAGATAAAAAACACTTTTTTCTCCTGAACTTCAGGATTCTGAATTTACAAAACTTCTGTTCTGTACTATAATAAAGAAACTGACAAA
>CAYXQN010000065.1:0-10314 GCA_964466825.1 uncultured Faecalibacterium sp.
TTTTTATGCGGATCTCAAAACCAAGCGCACAGCAGATCGTGGAAGAGATCGGAAAACTGGTGCATCAGAACATAAACCTGATGGATGAGACCGGGACGATCGTGGCAAGCAACGACCATGGGCGGATCGGCAGCTTCCATCAGGGCGCATACCAGATCATCCAGAACCATTTGAGTGAATTGTATATCACCGAGGAGCAGGCCAGAACACTGCCTCTGGTGCGCAAGGGGATCAATCTGCCCATTGAGGTGGATGGGCAGGTGGAAGGCGTTGTGGGCATCACAGGTGCTTACGAGGAAGTCTTTCAGTACGGACAAATCGTAAAAAAGATGGCCGAGATCCTGATCCGGGAAAAAATTGCGATGGATGCACAGAGACTGGATCTGCGTGTTCACAGCCGCTTTTTGGAGGACTGGATCCTTTCCAATGGGCTGGAGAACCCGCAATCGCTGTCGCAGCGAGGCTTTGCACTGGGGATCGATATTCGCTCGCCCAGACGCTGTATGGTGGTAAGCGTCCGGAACCGCACGGACTATACCAAGTCGCTCGAAGGTCAGCAGATCATCGAAGAGGTGGAACAGGCGGTCGAACGAGAGATCGCAGGCAGGGGAGAGTTGATCCTGCGCAATGCGGCCCGACAGATCCTTCTGCTGCCTTACCAGTCAACTGAAGCGATGGAAGGGATGGGACGCCGCCTTGTCGAGACGATCCAGCGGCTGTTCCATATCCAGCTTCTGATTGGGATCGATGGCAGGGCAGAGGATGTGCATAGTGCGTATCTGCAGGCCAATCGCGCGTGGAGAGCGGCAAATCACAGCAAAGGCGCGATCCTTTGTTATGAGAAGCTGAATACCGAGCTGATCGTGGACGAGGTCTCACAGCAGGCAAAACAACAATATCTGTCGAAGATCTTCTGTGCCTGTTCTCAGGCAAAGCTGCGGGAATATATCTGTGTGCTGGAAGCGTGGTTCAACGCCGATGGATCGCTATCACAGGCGGCGGATGCGTTGTTCATCCATAAAAACACGCTGCAATACAGGCTTAAAATGCTTGCGCAGGATACAGGGCTGGATTGCCGCAAATTCAGTCAGGCGCCGGCACTGTATCTGGCGGTGCTTTTTTATCGGGACCTTGAAAATGAGGGTGTTGTTGTCGATTTTGCATAAATTATAGGGAACTGTTTTTATGGGTTGTCTTGCAAACCAAGGTTTCTTTAATTTTTAAGGTTTGAAAAACATAGTATTTCGCAGCGGCTTCTTGTATAATATTCATAGAAAAGCGGAACGCATGTACGAAATTGTTGCCGTTCTGCACAAAGTTAAAAGGAGGACTGCAAAATGACTGGTTTATCCCTGATCCTTGTTTTTGTCGCGGCTGTTGTTTTGATGATCGTGGCGATCTCGAAGTGGAAGATCCATCCCTTCCTGTCCATCATGGGCGTTTCGCTGGTGCTGGCGATCGTGGCCGGCATCCCGCTGACGCAGATCGCAGATGTCATCGGCGCTGGCTTCTCCGGCACATTCACCTCCATCGGTATCGTCATCATTCTGGGTGCATTGGTCGGCTCTATTCTGGAAAAGACCGGTGCTGCACTGAAGCTGGCAGATATGGTGGTCAAGCTTGTGGGTCAGAAAAATCCGGAGCTTGCCATTGAGCTGATGGGCTGGGTCGTTTCCATCCCGGTTTTCTGTGACAGCGGTTTTGTCATTCTGGACCCGATCCGCAAAGCACTGGTTCGCCGTACTCACACCTCCAGCGTTGCAATGACTGTTGCGCTGTCTGCGGGTCTGTACATCTCCCACGTGTTCATCCCTCCCACGCCCGGCCCCATCGCTGCTGCGAATACGCTCGGTGTTGGTGACAATCTGCTGCTGGTCATGGGCATGGGTGTGCTGTGCTCCATTCTGCCGTTGGCGGCAGGTCTGGTCTACGCAAAGATGATCGGCAAAAAGGTCAAGAGCGCGGACGAAACAGTTACCTCCGACGAAGTTACCAAGACTTATGAAGAGCTGGTAGCAGAGTACGGTCAGCTTCCCGGCGGTTTCAATGCACTGGCACCGATCCTCGTTCCGATCGTTCTGATGGCACTTGGCTCCATTTCTTCGATGGCAGGCTGGACCGGCTTTGTGTCTGAGCTGTGCACCTTCCTGGGCAAGCCCATTATTGCGCTGACGGCTGGCACGCTCTGCGGTGTTATCCAGCTGGCAACGGCCAATAAGCTGGACTGCTTCTATGACCTGACCAACGAGACGCTGAAGGTCACTGGTCCGATCCTGTTCGTTACCGCTGCGGGCGGCGTTCTGGGCAAGGTCATCTCTTCCACCGATATGGTCAACTACATCACCAGCCATGCCGAGATCCTTGGCTCGCTGGGTCTGGTATTCCCCTTCCTGCTGGCAGCGATCCTCAAGACGGCACAGGGCTCCTCTACAGTCGCGATCACAACGACTGCAGGCATCGTTGCTCCTCTGATGGGTTCTCTGGGTCTGGACACCCCCGCAATGATGGCATTGACCGTTATGGCGATCGGTGCAGGCGCAATGACCGTTTCTCACGCAAACGACTCCTACTTCTGGGTCGTTACCAACTTTGGCGAGATGACCCCGGATCAGGGCTATAAGACCCAGACGGGTATGACTCTGACGCTGGGCATCGCTTCGATCATCAACGTTCTGTTGGTATCCCTGTTCTTCTAAATCAAAACAAGCAGGGCGGGGAATCATCCCCGCCCTGTTGCTGTTTGTTGAAAGGAGTAAATCATGGAACGAACTATGCGTATGCATGCGGACAAAATCGTGGCTTCGTCGATTCAGGCGGTTCTGCCGGATGAGGCGGTAAAACGCGCTTTGAGCGGTGCGGAGCTGACAGGACGCATTGTGTTGGTGGCTGCTGGCAAGGCTGCCTGGCAGATGGCAAAGGCGGCCTCGGATCAGCTGGGAGAGCGGATCCACAAGGGTGTCGTCGTTACAAAATATGACCATGTAAGGGGGCAGATCCCTCATGTTACCTGCTACGAAGCAGGTCATCCGGTGCCGGACGAAAATTCTTACAAGGCAACGCAGGCGGCGATCGACGCAGTCGATGGACTGACAGAAGAAGATACCGTGCTGTTCCTGTTGTCGGGCGGCGGCTCGGCGCTGTTTGAAAAGCCGCTGATCCCGGCAGAGGATCTGACCAGACTGACGCAGGAGCTGCTGGCGTGCGGCGCAGATATTGTGGAAATGAATACGGTGCGCAAGCGTTTTTCGGCGGTCAAAGGCGGCAAATTTGCAGTGCTTTGTGCACCGGCCAAGGTGTATGCGGTGGTGCTGTCTGACATTATCGGGGATCCGCTGGACATGATCGCTTCCGGACCTGCCTATCCGGATTCTTCTACGGCGCAGCAGGCCCAGATAATCGCAGAAAAATATCATCTGACCCTGACAGAGCAGATGCGTGCGCTGCTGGAGGTGGAAACACCCAAGACGCTTTCCAATGTTACAACGCAGATCACCGGTTCCGTGCGGGAGCTGTGCCGTGCGGCAGAGGATGCTTGCAGAGAGCTTGGATATGAGCCGGTGACCCTTACGGCAAGTTTGTCCTGTACGGCACGGGATGCCGGTGTGATGCTTGCAAACATTGCACAGTATCATCAGGATCGGCAAAAAAGTCTGGCTTTTATCATGGGCGGAGAAACGGTGGTTCATCTGACCGGCCATGGAAAGGGCGGACGGAACCAGGAGCTGGCGCTGGCGGCGGCCCCCGGCATTGCGGGGATGAAGGAAACTGCGGTGTTCTCGCTGGGATCTGATGGCACGGATGGCCCGACGGATGCAGCGGGCGGCTATGTGGACGGCGATACGCTGGGCGAACTGCGTGCAAAAGGGATCGAGGTCTATCAGGTCTTGCAGGAAAACGATGCTTACCATGCGCTGGAAGCCTGCAGCGGGCTGATCAAGACGGGCGCAACAGGCACCAATGTCAACGATGTTTCGGTACTGCTGCTGCACAAAGAGTAAACGAAACCTGGCGGATGCGGATTCGGATGTGCTCTTCGACGAGGAAAGAAAACCGTTGAGCCTTGCTGAATACGATGCACTGAAATCGCTTGCTCTGCGGTCAGCGTAGGACCTTTTGGCGTTGTATCAGTCGATCCCGGACAAGGACAAAAGCGTACTGCCCAGCCGAACGACCTTCTACGGTCCGCGTCTGCGCACAGCGCAGAGAACGTGGTTTTGCGGAGATTTCTCTGGCACGACGACTGCAAAAAAGTTAAAGAACGTCCGACGCAATGGACGAGAGTGAAGTTTTCCAGGCATTGGATCCGATGCTCTGAAGCCTGAGGATTTTTGGCCAGAGGCAATACGCCTCTGGCTTTCTTTTTGGGTTGTGCTATAATGAACTTATCAAAAAGAACCAAATGATAAAAGGAGAACCGTTTCATGAAGGCATTGCCAAAAAGAAAGATGCTCCGCTACTGCTTGGCGGATATCGCAAAGGGATTGTTCAACGGTATGATCGGCAACTATCTGCTGTATTTCTTCCAGCCTACTGCTAAAAGCGGGCTGCCGGTTCTGCTGCCGGAGAACAAGTTTCTGGGTTTCATCACCATCATGGCGCTCATCACGGCGGTGGGCAAGATCGTGGATGCAGTCACCGACCCGTTGGTGGCAACTCTGTCGGACAAATGCACCCATCCGGACGGGCGGCGGATGCCCTTCATGAAGGCGGCGGCATTGCCCTATGCCTTGTCGGTGCTGCTGATCTTCTACGCTCCATTCACACCCGGCTCTGTGCTCAATGCGGTCTGGGTAGGTGTTTTTCTGGTGAGCTACTACACCGCCTACACCTTCTACTTTATTCCGCGTAACGCTCTTGTGCCGGAGATCATCCCGGATGCAAAGGAGCGGGTAGGGTACTATGGTATCAGCACCGCATTCTTTATGGGGTCCAGCTCCTTTATGTATGCGGCAACTTTGTTCGTTAACCTGCTGAAAAACGCAGGGCTCAGCCCGCTTTGGGCATGGCGCACGGTCTTTTTGGTGTTTGCAGCGATCGGTCTGCTCTGCGTCTGGCTCAGTGCTACTGCCTTCAGGGAAAAGGACTACGTCAAAGCCAACACCCGCCCCAAGGAGTCGCTGCTGCGCTCCTTTGCGCAGGTGCTGCATAACCGAAACTTTGTGCTGTATGGCTTGGGTGATCTGTTCAGCGGTGTGTCGATGGCTTTTTTCCAGACAGCCATGCTGTATTACATCACCATGCTGCTGAACGTGCCGGAGTCCCAGTCCTTCCTCGTGATGCTCTGTGCGATTGCGGTGGCGCTGTGTCTGTTCCCGTTCATCGTTTCGTTCAGCCGTAAGTACAGCAAAAAGACCCTGCTGGTTGCGGCAAGCGTGGTGTTCACAGTGGTCTATGCGTTCATCTATGTGGGTGACAAGATCGCAGCGCTGGCACCGGGGCGGGAGCTTTGGATCGGTCTGGGCATGGGGCTTGTGGTAGCCTTCCCCTTTGCGGCGATCAACATTCTTCCGCAGTCCATGCTGTCCGACATTATCCAGCAGGATAGCCTGCAAAGCGGGGTCAACCGGGAGGGCATCTTCTCGGCGACCAAGACCTTTATCGAAAAAATCGCTTCGGCGGTGGCGATGATGGTCGTTTCCAGCGTGCTGGCGGTCGGTGCGCAGGCAGGCGAATCGGTCGGTTTGGAAGGTGTAAAGCTGACCGGTGTATATGCGGGTGTGTTCAGTGTGCTTTCGCTGGTGTTCTTCCTGCTTTACAATGAAAAGAAGGTCACGAACTATATTGATGAACATACAAAGGGGGAAACGAAGTGAAAACCTTTGCCGGAGAGGATGCCCGCAAGAATGCGGTACCCGAAAAGATCGCACAGTATGTGGATACCCTGAAGCAGATGGTGGACTGCAAGACAGTTTACACTGAAGATCACGCAAATCAGCCGGAGTATGACAAGTTCTATCGAGTATTGGAACGCAGCTTCCCGTTGCTGCACCAGAAGGCGGAACGGCTGACTTTTGGCAGCGGATGCTTTGTCTATCATATCCACGGTAAGAATGCCGTCCAGAATGTGATGCTGATGTCCCACCACGATGTGGTGGATGGCGGCGAAGGTTGGGAGACCGACCCGTTTGATGCAGTGGAAAAGGAAGGCTCGCTGTGGGGCAGAGGCACCATTGATACCAAGACGCCGCTGTTCGCGGAGCTTCAGGCGTGCGAGGAGCTTCTGGCAGAAGGGTATGATTTCCGTGGGATGGATCTGTACATCGGCTCATCCAACAACGAGGAGACCTGCGGTGACGGCATGGTTCTGGCGACCGACTATTTCCGCCAGAAGGGGATCCGTTTTTCGGTGGTCCTGGACGAAGGCGGTGCCATCACCACCGGCATGATCCCCGGTGTGCAGCAAAAGAGTGCGATGGTGGCTGTGCATGAAAAGAGCCGCCATATTTACCGCTGTAAAACGACCCTGAACACAAAGGGACACGGTGGTCTGAACCCCAACAAGGACAACGCCTTGATCCGTATGAGCCAGTTCATTGCGGAAGTGAGCCGCGCTAAGATCTATAAGGGCAGCTTTTCCCCGGAGGTCAAGGCGACCTTTACCGAGCACGCACCGTATATGTCCTTTCCGCTCAATGTGCTGTTCGGGCATTTCGGGCTGTTTGGGGCGCTGATCCGGCAGATCATGCTGCGCATCCCGCAAACGAGCGCTATGCTTTCCACTGAGATCTCCTTTACCAGTCTGTTCGCAGGCGATAAGCTGGATGCACAGGTCAAGGCAAAGACGGTGGAAGCCACCATGTTCCTGCGCTGTGTGCGGGAAGAAGATCTGCTGCAGGGGCTGGAGAAGATCCGCACGATCGGCGCAAAGTACGGCGTGGAGATCACCGAGGAGCTGCGGGATTACTGCGAACCGACTGATTTTTCCGCGCATCCCTATCAGGTGCTGAAAGAGGTGCTGAACGCAAACTTCCCGGATGTGATCGTGGCACCCTTCCTGCTGACGGCGGGCACCGATGCCCGGCGGTTTACTGGCATCGCAGACAGTATCCTGCGGTTTGCACCCATCGATCTGGACAAGACGCAGTATGCATCCATCCACAGTGCGAACGAACACATCAAAACACAGAACGTGGGGCAGTGTGTTTGTTTTTATAAGGATTTTGTGCAGAAGATTTAAGGGAGGATATCATCATGAGCAAAGTGAAAAATGAACCAAAGTACCGCAACGGAATTTTACAGGCGATCCGTGCCCAGCTGGAGCACCGTGCGTTCTGGCTGTATCTGCTGTGTGACGAAGCTAAAAAACGCGGGCTTGACCCCAGAGACTTTGGCAGCGCTGCAGTGCGCCGCTGCGGTCTTTCGCAGGGAGCGGACCTTGTGAAAAAGGGGAATACGGACAGCCTGAAGGGCCTGAAAAAGACCCTCTTCACCAAGCCCGCACAGCTTGTGTTCGAGATGAAGATCCTGGAAAGCACCGATGATAAGCTCTCGATCGACTTCCACTACTGCCCGCTGGTCAAGGCATGGCAGAACGCAGGCTGCACCGATGAAGAGATCGCGACCCTCTGCGACATCGCAATGTGCGGTGACCATGGTATTGGCGAGTGCTACGGCAGCGTGCTGGATCTGCCCAAGTGCATCGCTAAGGGAGATGACCACTGCGCTCTGCGTTACCACAAGAAGGGACTTCCCACCGCAACGGAGTGACAGAAACCTTATCAAAAAGAGCGTGGATCACAAAAGATCCACGCTCTTTTTGTTTGGCTGCTCAGATGTAGTTGATCTGGGTACGCTCCAATAAAATGAAGATTTGAACCGCAAACGACTTTCTTTGCCAAATCTTACCAAGAAAAGCCGTTGAAAGATATGGAATTTTATGGTAAAATCTATGGTGTTAAGGAAACTGCACACATTGGAGGAAATGACCATGGATAAAGTGAGATTTTTGATGTCGGACACTGGGGCACAGATCACGGAAGCCTGTCGGGAAGCGTTGGAGCAGAAAGGCGTTGAGGTGACCGTAGTTGAAAAAGACGGAACCAAAGTGCTGCAAAAAATGCTTTCGGTCCGTCCGCAAGTGGTTTTGCTGGATGCCTTTATGCCAGGGCTGGACGCACTTGCGGTCAAACAGCGGTATAATGCAGCAGGAGAGCGGCACACCTCGTTCTTTGTTACAGGTGCGTTCCAGAGTGAAGAAATGGTACAGGAACTGCTGGATGAAGGGTTTGCATACTATTTTGTAAAACCTTTTGATGAGTCTGTGCTTGCGGCCAGGGTGCTGAAGGCGGCTTCCGGTCACGAAAAGCGGATCCTGCACACCAGTGTAGATAGCGATGAGCTGACCGTTACCGAGATCCTGCACCAGATCGGGGTGCCGGCACATATCAAAGGGTATCAATTCCTGCGGGATGCGATCCTGCTTACGATGGACGAGCCGGACTACATCAATGCGGTGACAAAACGGCTCTATCCGGAGATCGCAAAGCGCAACAGCACCACGGCCAGCCGGGTGGAACGCGCCATCCGCCATGCCATCGAGGTGGCGTGGGACAGGGGAGATGTGGACACCCTGAACAGTTACTTTGGCTATACCATCCACAACCTGCGGGGAAAGCCCACTAATTCGGAATTTGTGGCGATGATCGCAGATAAGATGCGGCTGGATAAGAGACAAAGAGTGGGATGAGAAATGGACGTTGATTCGATTGAACGGTTGGCTGGAACTGGAATAAATGGCGATTGTGAAAAAGTTTATCGCTGTCCGGTTATGGATCAATGTCCGCCAGAGCGATAAACTCTTTCTTGATGGAGCAATAAACCTTCTGGATTTATTGGGTCTGTGCCCGGTGAGTTCAGGAGGTTCTTTTATGTTGGAGAGAGATGTAGAAATGTTTCTGGATGCGTGCGAGATGAAGGGACTGAGCAGGAAAACGGTGGGGAGTTATGAGCAAACGTATGATGCATTGAACAAATAATACGAATGGAAAGGACTGATCAGCATGGTTCGTTGTTTCTTAACGACCTTTGATAATCCTTATTCTTTGATGATTCTGGGATCGTGATATCTAAGAACTTCTTCGTAGCGGCTTGCGTGCACTAATGACGATATTGATTTTGTTGGTATTCCACACATAATCCAGAAGCCGACGATGTTACCATACTCGTCATAAAATGATTTTCCAACCGATCCATCATAGAGGCCATTTTTTAGAAAGGATAAAATTGTTTTTTCTTCGGGGGTTATTGGATTTTGAGGCATTCTGGACTCCTTTTGCAGTTAGTCTCTATCAAAGAGTGGTTCGTTTTTCCACGGGATATGGTTCTCGCTCACAGGCATATCTTTATACCGCTCACGATAACGCCTGTTTTGTTCGTTACGCATGAGCTCTTCTTCGGGTGGAAACTCTTGTTTATTGAGCATGCAGTTGTAACATATATCATAGTGCGCTTTGGATAGCCCTTCATCAGAACAGGTTTCTATCCAGTGTTCGAGTTTAGCCTGTTCGCATTCTTCGGGAAACAAAGATTGAAGTATATCAGAGAGAATCATAGAGACCTCATCGGTGTGTGTCAAAGCATAACCGAAAAAGACTCCGATTCCTACTGTCGCTATGATTTTTCCTCTACGTTTTGAGCAAAAGGAGTGTTTCTTTGGAGGTTCAGCAGGAGGCGGATCTTCCGGAGAGGACTCGACCTGCTCGGTGGAACCGGGTTGAGGTTCGTCCACGGGAGTGATCAATTCTACGGGTTCCTCGGGGAGAGTGGAAGCTGCTTCTTTTTCTGGAATAGCAGAGCGTTCGTCCATGTGTGGTGCTCCTTTCTTCAAAATGGAGAGGGCGATTGGGGTTATTCGTTCATGAAATGAGTATAATCATCGCCACAATTCCGCAGAAGAACATGAGTCCAAAATAAAGAATGACGACCAACATGCTCGCATTCTTCTCTCGTTTGTGGCGCTCGTCCGCCATTTCGAGACGGTGCATCTCGGCCTGAAGGTGGAGGGAGTCGGATTCCATGCGGCGGTCGTGGTCTTTTTGGGCACGGTATTCTTCGGTCTCAGCGGCAAAGACACCGATGACACGGTCTTCATTTTTGGCACGCTGAAGGTCGGCTTCATCTACATAGCGCTCGGTATGCTCGGTTTTGGCGGAATGCGCCGCACGGGGTGCAAAATCAATTTTTGTACCGCAGTACTGGCAGAACATATAAGAACGGGATGCATCGGGAATGGTGAGCTTTTCACCGCAGGACGGGCAGTAGCAGGTTTGCATATCGGACGACCCCTTTCGATGTCGAATGTTGTTATACAAGCCC
>CAYXQN010000066.1:0-9801 GCA_964466825.1 uncultured Faecalibacterium sp.
AACCAAACGCTTTGCTCCGTACTTGCAGGCAAGTTCTGCAATCTGATGATACAGCACTCCCAACTTGTTTTCCTCTGTATTCCCGGCGGTTCTGCCGTATTACTCAATACGAGTATATGATTCATATAGATGAACCCATATCAAGCAGCGGTGAACAAAACACATCTGGCTTACCCCGCCGGGCGCATAGCTGAATTTTCAGCCGCCAAAATACGTTGATCTGGCAGAGTGCAGAATCTTCATTTCGCTGCACACTTTGTCCCATTTTTTCAAGTTTTTTTGAATTTGTCACATTTTTGTCGCATTTTCCAGCCCATTTCAGACCCTTATAACGTAGAAAAACCCACGATACAGCCCGAATTTTATCGGTATATCGTAGGTTTTTCTTGGAGCTGGTGACAGGAGTTGAACCTGCAACCCACTGATTACAAATCAGTTGCGCTGCCATTGCGCCACACTAGCATCTTGACATTACCGGCTTTTGTGCAGCACGGACTGTCTTGTAAGAGGATACCAAAAAAAATGTCATTTGTCAATATCTCATTTCCTGTATATTGAAATGACATCACCCTGTCTGTACGATTTTCGATCCCAGATTTTATAAAAAAACACCGGAAGCTGTGCTGAGCAGCCCCCGGTGTCTTTTTATGATGATGCTTTATAGAATCCTGAGAACTCCCCGGTATTTTAGCGTGTAGGGAGCCCTCAGACATGTCAATTTTTCATCTCACAAGGTGCAATATTTAATTCACCTCACGAGGACGAATAACATATTACCACGCATTTAAGCTGCTGTCAAGTATTTTTTCACGATTTTAGATATTTTTTGATTTTTTTGTTCATCATTCGCTTTGACGATTCCCGGGAATCATCAAAGCATATTTTCCGGTCATTCTTTTTCAGATTCGGCCTGACAGTCCCCTCTTGAAGATCGTTTTTTTATTATCTTATCCCCAAGTGCTTGACAAGTTGTTGTATCCATGTTAATCTATAATTCCTAAAAATCGTGTGGACTTTTACAGTATCTGCTATTTTTCGCCACACAATGGTGCAAAAGCCATTGTGTGGCTTTTTTGCGCGCAAAAATACCAAATAGGAGAAAACACATGAACGAAACATTTATGAAAGAAAAGCCTGTGCTGCCGCTTCTGATCGAGATGGCCCTGCCCAACGTCATCTCAATGCTGGTCAGCTCGCTGTACAACATCGTGGACAGCCTGTTCGTGGCACGCATCAGCGAGGACGCCATGACAGCTCTTTCTCTGGTGTATCCCATTCAGAATCTTTCCGGCGGCATCGCCATTGGCTTTGGCGTCGGCATCAACGCTATGATCGCATTGTATCTGGGCGCTGGCGATCGTGACAAAGCGGAGCGCGCTGCTACGCATGGTATGATCTACTCTCTGGTACACGGCATTCTGATCACGGTGATCAGCATCGCTATCATGCCCAGTTTTCTGCGCGGCTTTACGACCAACGAAGCCATTATCGCAGATGGTGTGACCTATTCCAACATCGTCTTCCTGTTTGCTATTTTCAATATGGCTGCACTTGCTTTCGAAAAGCTGTACCAGGCCATCGGCCAGATGAAGATCACCATGATGGCCCTTGTGACTGGCTGTGTATGCAATATCATTCTGGATCCCATTTTCATCTTTGGTTTTGGCCCTATCCCTGCCATGGGGATCGCCGGTGCTGCACTGGCCACCGGACTTGGACAGCTGTTGACTCTGTGTATGTATCTGGCTGTCTATCTGCACAAAAAGCCCTCTGTCTGCCTGCGCCGCAAGCATATCGGCATGGATCTTACCATGGACAGCAAACTGTATGCCATTGGCATCCCCGCCATCCTGAACATGGCACTGCCCTCTCTGTTGGTCACCTTCCTTAACAGCCTGCTGGCTGCCTTCTCCCAGAGCTATGTCACGGTCCTTGGTATTTACTATAAGCTCCAGACTTTCCTGTATCTGCCCGCCAGCGGTATTGTACAGGGTATGCGCCCGCTGATCAGCTACAACTACGGCGCTCGGGAGTTCGACCGCGTCAAAAAGCTGTATCACCTCACCCTGATCCTGAACATTGGCATCATGTCTGTAGGTACGGCCGCCTGCCTGTTTGGTTCCCATATCCTGATGGGAATGTTCACCTCCACACCGGAAACACTTGCTGCCGGCCAGATCGCTCTACGGATCATCTGCCTTGGCTTTATTGTCTCCTCGGTCTCGGTCACTGCTTCCGGTGCTTTGGAGGGCCTTGGCAAGGGTGTGCAATCGCTGGTCATCTCACTGTGCCGCTACATCATTGTCATCATGCCGCTGGCCGCTGTTCTGTGCCACTTCCTGGATGCCGACGGCGTTTGGCACGCTTTCTGGATCACGGAAGTCATCAGCGCTCTGGTGGCTCACCTCGTCTACAAGAAATCGGTTTCGTACCAGTAACCACACTAACAGAAAAGACCCGGTCCTCTGCCGCAAAGCAGAAGACCGGGTCTTTTCTTTTGTAAGGAGAGACGGAATAATACCATCGACAGGACCCTAAACTTCTGTTTTTTGCATAAATAAAAGCACGGCTGCTGATTCCAATCTGGAAAAAGCAGTCGTGCTTTTCTATTTTGTATTTTTTATTCTGCCAGCGCCTTCTGGATCTTTGCAAAATCCTCCAAAGTCAGCGCTTCCGGCCGGATACGGGCATCAAAGCCCGCTGTTTCAATGGCTGCAATAACCTTTTCTTTGGGCAGGCTCAAGCCGCCTGCGATCGCATTTGCTGCCGTTTTGCGCCGCTGGCCAAAGGCTGCACGCACCAGTGCAAAATAGCCCTGTTCGTCCTCTACCTGCACTGCAGGAGTCTGCCGAACGTCCATGCGCACCACCGCACTGGTCACCTTGGGAGCCGGATAAAAACTGCCCGGTGCCGCAGTAAACATCATTTTGGAAGTGGCATAGTAACTCACTGCGCAGCTGATGGCGCTGGACTCCCGGGTACCCGGCGCTGCAGCAAGCCGGTCCGCAGCTTCCTTTTGCACCATTACTGTCAGGCTTTCAATCGGCAAACGGTCGCCCAGCAGTTTCATCACGATGGGGCTGGTAATGTAGTAGGGCAGATTTGCGCACACCGCTACCGGCATCCCGGGGAATTCTTCCTCGATCAGAGCACGCAGGTCCACCTTCAATACATCCTGTAATACCAACTTAAAATTATCCACACCAGCCATCGTTTCAGCCAGCAACGGCGGCAGACGTTCGTCCACCTCAATGGATACCACCTTGGCAGCACGCTTGGCCAATTCCTTGGTCAGCACACCAATGCCAGGGCCGATCTCGATCACGCCATAGCGCTTATCCACACCGCTGGCATCCACGATTTTGGGGGGCAGCCCCGGGTTGATGATAAAGTTCTGTCCAAACCCTTTGGAGAGTGCAAAATCGTACTTCTCACACAGGTTCCGGATCACGGAGAGATCGGTCAACTCCGGCATAGGTTCCTTCCTTTCCTTTGGCACAAAAAGACCTCCGGGCCTGCCGGAGATCTCTGTTCTTGTTGTTTTTACTCTGCGGCAGAGTCTTCAGCAGTTTCTTCCGAGAGCTGCTCTTCTTCTGCACCTTCTTCGTCTGCTTCAGCAGGATCTTCGGTCTCCGCAGAAGCCGCATTTTCGATCACAGCACCCACCGTTGTGGAAGCACCGCTCAGCTGGTTGGCCGTGCTGAAGGCGCGCTGGATCTGGGGATCGTTTTCCACTGTATAGTCGTAGAACATTGCTGCCTCATCGGCCGAATAAGTACGCTCCACATCCACGGCAAGGCCCACACCGTCAAAGCTGGAACCATCGCCGCAAAGCAGCTTAGCCACTGTGACCACCAGAGCACTGCCATCGGACAGGCGCTGCGGGCTGCTCTGAATGGTGCCCTTGCCCATGGTACTGCTGCCTACCAGCAGTGCACCGTTCATCTGGCGCAGACTTGCTGCAAACAGCTCTGCTGCGCTGGCCGTGTTACCGTTGACCAGACACACGATCGGCAGCTCTACAGCCGTAGAACCATCACTGCTGCCCAGGACTGTGCGGTTGCCGTTTTTGTCTTCCGCATACGCAATGGTACCTTCCGGCACGATCAGATCGATACAGCTGATTGCATCCTCCAGCACACCGCCGCCATTCTCACGCAGATCAAAGACAATGGAGCTTGCGCCCTGTGCTTTCATAGAACGCAGGGCATAATCCAGATCGCTGGGGGTAGAACCATCAAACTGGCGGATCTTGATGTAAGCCACACCATCCACCAGCTGGAAATCCACTGTGGTGCTGTTGTAGCCAGAATGGATCAGCTCGACTGTAATAGACTCAGAGGCGCTGTTCAGCCAGCTGACTGTGACCGTAGTGCCAGCCTCTCCCTGCAGACGGGTCTGCACAGCGTCTGCACTGCTCAGGCTTTTGACATCTACACCATCCACTGCTGTAATATAGTCGCCCACCTGGATCCCGGCTTCTTCGGCCGGAGACATCTCATACACGCGGGTCACCTTGGCATAACCGGTCTGGTCAATGCCAAGTTCCACACCAATGCCCAGGATCGTGCCATTTTGCAGGTTTACCAGCTCGGTATAAGCATTTGCAGTGTAGTAACGTGCATACTTATCGCCCGTGCCCAGCAGATAACCTGCAGTCATACGGTCGTACAGCAGGTTCTCATCGATCTCGTAATAATCGTTGCTGCGGACATAGCGGTCCACCTCAGCGATTTTGTTGTACATGCTTTCCTTCTGCTTTACACTGGTCACCGTGCTGTCAAACAGACGCATCGCCAGCAGCATCGTGATGGAAAAAGTGACCGTCATGGCCAGAATGGTGATGGTCACTGCCATCCCTACAGAAATTTTACGGTTCATTGTCAGCTCCTCCTGCTCAGAACGTCAGCATCAGCAGAACACTGCCAAAGACCGAGAGTGTAAACACTCCCGCCAGGATCCAACAGATAATACGCATCATGCGCTTGCGTTTTTGCTCGTTCATAACTCAGCAGACTCCTTCTCAGTTGTGCGGAATTGGGATATAGTTGCGGGGGTTTACAGCATTCGCCTTGGAGCCGCCCTGCCATACTTCCAGATGCAGATGGTTGCCGGTAGAGTTGCCCGTGGTCCCCACATAGCCGATCAGCTCACCTTGCGTAACGTATTTTCCCTGGGTCGTCCCCAGCTTACTCATATGTGCATACAGGGTAGTATAGCTGTTTCCGTCCGACATTTTACCATGATAAATGATAACGTAGTTGCCGTAGCCGCCCGTTGACCACCCAGCCACCTGTACATAGCCGCTGGCAGCAGCATAGATCGGGGTCCCGCTGGCTGCTGCAAAGTCAATGCCAGCATGCAGCTTGTTGACACCGGACACCGGGTTGATACGCCAGCCATACTCACTGGAAATGCGCGAGTAGCTTTTGAGCGGGCAGGCAAATCCGGTAAAGCTCAGCTGCGACTGGCTCTGAGAGGCCTGTGCGATCAGCTTCTGGATCTCTTTTTTGACCGACTCATAGTTCAGCTCGTCTGCCTCCATAGCAGCCTGCGCCTCCTGCTGAGCCTGCTGAGCCTCTGCAGCGCTGAGCTGTGCAGCAGAGATGCTGCTCTTGAGCTCCGCCTGCTTTGCTTTCATCTGAGAGTTCTGCTCATCCAGATCAGCCTTGCGTGCCTCCAGCTCCACACGCTCTGCTTCCAGCTCTGTCTTGTCGTTTTCCAACGACTGCTTGGCATCCCGCATCTCATTCATGATCCGGGTGTCCTGCAGCGAGATGTCCTGCAGCACCTCATTGAAGGTGAGCAGCTGGTACAGGTCATTGACAGCACTCAGCATTGCCACACTGCCGCCATCGTGCAGCTCCTGCATGGCTGCAACATGCTGTTTGAAATCGCTCCACTGCTGGTCGATCTCCACCTGTTTATCTGCGATCTCCTGCTCTTTTTGTTCGATATCCTGTTCCTTTTCGCCAATGCTGTTCTGCACCTCAGCGATCCGGATGCCCAGCAGGCTGATTTGGGACTGGATCACTGTCACCTTTTCGCGCAGCTCACTTTCCAGTGCTTTGGCGGCAGTTTCCTTCTTTTTTGCGTTGCTCAGGTCCTTTTTGTGCTGTTCGATGGACTGGCTCAGCTTATCCAGCTTATTCTGCAAGCTGGACATACTGCTTGCAGCCGATGCCGGGTAAACCGCCACCGTTGCCAGCAGACAGACACAGGCCACACCCAGACTGGCGGCCCGCATCAGCTTGGTACGGCTGCTCTCCGGCTTGGCATGGCGTGCCGTATAGCCGGGCAGTCTGAGACGAAAAGGCTTTGCATGCATTGCTCGCTTCATCCGTTTCGCCCTCCTATCAAACATTTAGGTGTTTACGGATGGAGAACAGGCTGCCCAGGCCGCCCACCAGTGCGCCGCCGGCCAGACTATAGGTCAGGATCGTGGGCCAGACGTTCTGCAGCGGGATCAGCCCCTGCGTCATAAACATCTGCCACAGGCCGCCCAGTGTGCGGGAGCTTTCCACCAGATAGCCATAGCCTGCGATGGTGGCTGCCGAGGCCAGTGCACCGGCGATCAGGCCCATAAGCAGACCTTCTGCCACAAAAGGCAGCGTGACCTGACCGTTGGTGGCACCCACATACTTCATAATTTCGATCTCACGCCGACGGGCAAACACGCTCAGCCGGATGGTACTGCCCACCGTGATGACACTGACGATCATCAGCACTAGCACCAGCAGCTTGCCGCCTTTGCTGACTGCAGACTGGATCTGCACAAAGATCTCCGACATTTCCAGCGGTGCTTTGACCTTATTCACACCAGGGATCGCACGGATCTTGGTGCTGATCGTTTCCATCTGGTTCAGGTCACCGATCGAAACGCTGTAGTTTGCCTTGAGGGGATTATCGTTTTCCAGCTCGTCCCACAGGGAGGCGTATTCGTCCATGTAGCCACGATATTTTTCCAGCGCATCCTGCTTGGAAACATAGCTCACACCTGAAACGCCCTGCATTGCCGAAAGCTTTTTCCCGATATTCTGGATGGTAGCATCATCTGCCTCCGGCTCGATATAGACCACCATCTCATTCTGGTTGCCCAGATATTCCACCATGTTGTCCACGTTGATCTCCAGCAGGCTGGCAAAGGTGTTCAGCACCATGCAGACACACAGCGATGCGATACAGGCCACCGTCATGGCCCAGTGCTTGCCCAGGTTGCGCACCCCGCGCTGGGTAAGGAAGAAGAAGGTCGAGACTCTCATACCGCTGCCACCTCCTTGGATGCAGGCACATCCGATACGATGCGGCCCTGCTTGAGGGTGATGACTCTCTGGTGGAACTGGTTCACCAGCTCATGCTCGTGGGTGACCACCAGCACTGTGATCCCCAACTGACTGACCTGCTCCAGCAGCTGCATCATCTCCAGACTCAGCTCCGGGTCGATATTGCCGGTAGGCTCGTCTGCAATGATCAGCTTGGGGCCGTGGGCCAGTGCACGGGCCACCGCTACACGCTGCTGTTCGCCGCCGGAGAGGAACTCCGGGTAAACATCAGCCTTATCTTCCAGATGGACCAGCTCCAGCATATATTCCACACGGGAGCGGATCTCTTTGTTTTTCACGTTGGTAACGTGCATTGCAAATGCAATGTTCTCGTAGACCGTCATAGACGGAATCAGACGGAAATCCTGAAAAATGATGCCCATCTGACGGCGCAGATACGGCACTTGATGACGGCGCAGCCGGGCAACATCCTTACCCAGCACGGTCACTCTGCCCTCCGTAGGGGTCTGTTCCCGCAGGATCAGCTTGAGCAGCGTGGATTTGCCTGCACCGGAATGACCCAGCAAAAAGACGAACTCACCATCGTCGATATGCAGATCGATATCCTCCAGCGCCGGTTTGGCACTGTGCTTGTATGTCTTGGAAACGTGTTCAAAATCTATCATGGGATATTGCTCCTGACAGTTTATTTTTTATGGTCAGTCCCATACAAACAAAGAACCGGTCAGCATCGTATTACGAGCCGCCGGTTCCGAGCCGACAGAAAACTGTACGGCAAAAATCAATATTTCGCCGGGCTGTTGGACAGGTACTTTTTGACCATGAGTGCTACCTTAAAGACGATAGCATCGTCGAACTCACGCAGATCCAGACCAGTCAGCTTTTTGATCTTTTCCAGACGATAGACCAGAGTGTTGCGGTGCACGAACAGGCCGCGGCTGGTCTCGGAGACGTTCAGGTTGTTCTCGAAGAAACGCTGGATGGTGAACAGAGTCTCCTGATCCAGGCTCTCGATGCTGCCCTGCTTGAACACTTCCCGCAGGAACATCTCGCACACGGTGGTGGGCAGCTGATAGATCAGGCGGGCAATGCCCAGGTTGTCGTAACGGATGATCTGCTTTTCGGTGTCAAACACCTTGCTGACCTCCATTGCGATCTGCGCTTCCTTAAAGCTGGTAGCCAGATCCTTGACATTGGCGATCGGGGTGCCAATGCCCACCACTGCCTTGATGTAATGCTCACCGGAGAGGGTGTCCACAATGCTGGCAGCCAGCTTTTCCATATCGGTACGGTCGATGCCCTTGCGGATCTCCTTGACCAGCACCGTATCGGTCTCGCTGATGTTAAAGACAAAGTCCTTCTGTTTGTCGGGGAACAGGCTGCTGACCACATCGTATGCGGAGATATCGCCGCCAGAGGTCACACGCACGATGAACACCACACGGGAAACATCGGTAGCAAAATGCAGTTCGCGGGCCTTTGCGTAAATATCGCCGGGCAGGATGTTGTCCAGCACAACGTTCTTGATAAAATTGGACTTGTCAAACTTTTCGTCGTGATACTGCTTGATGCTCTGCAGGCTGATGGACAGCACCGAAGCAAACTGACCAGCAGTCTCGTCCACACCTTCCACAAACACAGCGTAGTCGTTGTGCTTGGCGCTGGTAAACTGCTGATAGGTGTAGCCATCACGCACAAAGCGATCGCCTGCGGTCAGCCGCTCTGCCATATAACCCTCGCGCACCTCACCGATCAGGTTGAGCTCCGAGCAGGAAATGACAGTGCCCGTTTCGTCAACAACGCCAACGACCCGGTTGATCGCATCCTTCATCTGGTAGATCACGCTTTGAAACACTCTATTCGCCATAATGGTTACCCCTTTTCCTTCTTTGTGCACTCCGCAGCAGCGGCAGATAGTGAATTTAGACAATTTCGCCGCATTACAATCTATATTTTACACAAAAGAATTTACTTTTGCAACAGATTTCAACAAAAAACTTCGTTTTTTCTTGTTGAATTTATCTTTCGGGGTCTCACTACGCCAAAAAAACGCCTTTTTGCGTGGTTCTTACGCCTATTCTACCGGCAAAATGTGTTGCTTTTTTGAAATCCTGACAAAAAACAGTGCCTCTCAGCCGGTAATTTTTGCCACTTCCTCAGCCGTCAGCTCCCTCCACTGACCCGGTGCAAGGCCCTGGTCCAGCGCAAGACCGCCGATCGCATCCCGGTGCAGCGCATTGACTCCGGCCCCGTATACACCAAACATCCGTTTGATCTGATGGTAGACGCCCTGCTTGAGCACCACCTTTACGATCAGGCCATCCTCTGAAACAGCGCTCACCCCGGCGGGCGAAAGCGCCGTACCATCCGCCAGGGTCACACCGCTGGCAAAGCCTTCCTGCATTTCTTTGGTCAGGGGCGTATCCAGCGTAACGGTATAGGTCTTGGACACATGGCGCTTGGGGGCAAGAATGTCGTGTGCAAAGCCTCCGTCATCCGTCAGCAGCACAAAACCGGT
>CAYXQN010000067.1:0-9631 GCA_964466825.1 uncultured Faecalibacterium sp.
CCGCTGCGGTCAGCGCCAGAGTAGCGGCATCCAATGCCATTGGTCGTACCTCGTTTGTCTATCTCTATTATAAATAAGTATAAGGGTCCCGGTCTTCCGTGCTTACCAGCACTTCAACCTCCGGCAGGGCTGTGCGCAGCTTTTCCGCCACGGCTGCCATTGCCGGGAACTCTGTTGCATAATGCCCTGCGGCGATAAGGGACAGTCCCAGCCGCTTGGCATCACAGGCATGGTGATGGTTCACTTCGCCGGTCAGCAGACAGTCTGCACCCATGGCAAGCGCATCCTCGAACATACTGCCGCCTGCACCGCTGATGACTGCCAGCCGCTCGATTCGCTTGCCGGTGTCCACCAGCTTGATCTGCACCGCCGGGTCACCGCCCAGCGGGCTATTGCAGTGCCGGCTCAAAACAGCCTGCGCTTTGCGCGCCAGTTCCGGCACCGAGATCGGCTCGAGCTGTCCCACCCGGCCGCAGCCGCCCGCAAAGGATTCCGGCTCCTTCATGTCAAACAATGCTGCCAGAACATCATTCACGCCGCCTTGCGCAGCGTCCAGATTGGTGTGCATACAAATCGCTGAAATGTCCTTTTGCACAAGCTGGAAGAGCAGATCCTGCACCCCCAGCTTTTTAAGCGGGCTGAAGATGACCGGATGATGTGCTACGATCAGCTGGCAGTCCCGTTCGGCTGCCTCTGCGATCACCTCCGGGGTAATGTCCAGCGTCACCAGCACCCGGCGTACTGCACCGCCGCAGTCCACTAAAAGCCCGGGGTTGTCCCAGCCTTCCGCCAGCTCCAGCGGAGCAATGGCACACATTGCCTGATAGATCTCTGCAACTGTCGTCATGATATCTTCCCTCTTTCAAGCAGTCACTGCTGCTGTAGGATGCGATCCATCTCCTGCGCCAGTTGGCTGCCATCCGGCACGCCCAGACGCAAACGGGGCAGCTTCGCCCGCTGCCATGCAGCGTAGCCCTCCCCTTCCGGATAAGATCCGGTGTTTCCAAATAAACACTCTGCAAAGGTCGGCTGACGCACCTCACCGGTATACTCAGCCGCCATCACTGCATACCAGCGCCCTGCCGCCTGCACCGGCCGGTCGGCCACCAGGGCAAAGCCATGCTCCCACAGCCAGCGGCGCAGATCGCTGTGACGGGTAGCCGGGATAAGAATGATACGCGGCCCGCCCACCGTAAAGACCCAGGGAGCTTTTTCAAGGATCTCCCAGCTGGTCTGGGCCGACACGCCTGCCAGCACGATACTGCCCACTTCGTTCTCTGCCAACACAGAAAGACCGTCGCCCAGCCGGAGCTCAGCGCGGTCTTCGCAATCTGCATTTTTCAAAGTCTGCACGGCCTTAGCCAGCGGGCCCGGGCGCAGATCTGCCCCGATGACTTTGGGATATCTTCCGCTGGCAGCAAGCACCGCCGTCAGTTTACCATGATCACAGCCAATGTCCGCCACCGGCTGCCCGGGGCGCACCAGTTCTGCCGCTGCTGCCAGCCGGGCATCCAATGTGGGCAGCATCAGCCCTTGTTTGCTGCCAGATGTGCGTTCAGCTTTTCCAGCAGCTCATCGCAGTCCACACCGTGCACAGCGCAGGCTTCTTCCAAAGTCTCGCCACGAGAGGACGGGCAGCCCAGGCAGTGCATCCCGATCTCCAGGAAGTAGGGTGCGGTGCTCTGGTCCATATCCAGAATGTCACCGATAATGGTCTGACGGGTGACCTTCTTCGCCTTGGTCTCGTCCTTTTTCAGCATATTAAAAATATCAAACATGGGTCAATTTCCTTTCTGTTCCGCACAAAAAGCGGTCAATGGTTATACTATACCCCAAAACAGGGCTGTTTTTCAAGTATCTGCAGGTAAAATCAGGCCTCGTGATAGTCCTTCTCCAGCGAGAAGCCTCGCCCGCTGACCTCTGTCACATGGCTCACGATCATAAAACAGGCCGGGTCGATGGCGTGCGCCAGCTTTTCCAGCCTTGGCAGCTCCCGGTTGGAGACCACACTCAGCAGCACCTCGGTAGCTTCCCGGCTGTATCCGCCTGCACCATGCAGCAATGTCACACCACGGTCCAGCTGCGCAAAGATCTCTCTGCAGATCTCCTCATTTTTCTCACTGATGATCTTGACCTCGGTACGGGTGGTGCCCAGCATCAGCACCTTATCCAGCACGACCGTATAAATAATGGCCATCACCACGCCGTACATCGACTGCCGGATGGGGCTGAACATCGCCTGTGCCACCAAAATCATGATGTCAAATGTAAGCATCGTAATGGAAACCGGCAGGTGGAACCACTTTTGCAGCACCAGCGGCGGGATGTCCATGCCGCCCGTGGATGCCCCTGCCCGGATGGTGATCCCCAGCGAAATGCCAATGCCAAAACCAGCAAACACCGTGTTCAGCACCAGATCATCTGTCAGCATCCGCCCGTCCAGCAAAAACTCCCATAAAGCCAGAAACATCGGGCTCAGCACCGTGCTGGCCACCGTGTTCAGTGCAAAGGTACGCCCCAGCACCATCCACCCCAGGACCAGCATCGTCAGGTTGATGACCAGCAGCACTCCTGAGACCGAAATCCCCGAAAGTTTGTTGACCGCCAGTGCAATACCCGTTGCACCACCGGTGATCAGTCCGGAATCGGTCAAAAACAGCTGCACGGTCAGTGCATACAGTGCATTGCCGACAATGATGGACAACGCATTGAACAGCTTTTGCTGCTTGCTCGAAAATTGCATCATGTCACTTTCCCCTTTTTTGAAGTCATTTTCTCTATAATAACGAAAAACTCCGCATTTATCAAGTTACCCTGACAAATGCGGAGCATTCTGATCAGCTCAACGCCGCTGTTCTTTAGTTTGCAGCCGGTTCTGCTGCATCGTCATCATCTTCCAGCAGGCGCAGACCAGCCGTATCCGTTACCGGCAGCGAGAAAACGATCGCACCTGCCTTTTTCTCGGCACCATCCATAATGGCTTTCATGATCTTATTCTTTTGGGTGGTACGGCTCACGATAAACACCATTTCTTTTTCGTTGACCAGTTCCATGCCCAAAAACTGTGCAGCACCCTCCATACCAGTGCCTTTTGCGTGGAGAATGGTACCGCCGCCTGCTCCCGCCGCACGGGCGGCATCCATGATCGAGCCGGTATAGCCCTGGTTTGCGATCACGAGCAGCAGCTCATAGTTGGTATCCTTCAAGGTGCTTTCCTCCTTTAATGTCAGGGGTTGGTGCTCGGTCAAAAACATCAGAGCACGCTTGCCGCCAATGCTGCTCAGCGGCACAGTAAATGCAATGCCGGTACCCGGCACATCGATGCGCAGCTTACGGCGCAGATCCTTTTGGATCTTTTTCCAGGTGTCCCCGGTCACCACCGAAAACAGAACAGCCTTTTCGCTTCTCTCCAGGCCGAGGGTGGACAGGATCTCTCGCACCGCCGTACCAGAGCCCACTGTGCGCAGGCTGACATCCACTCCATGCTCTTTATACAGCTGCAAAAAGGCATCGGTGGTATTGCGCTCGGTGATGGTGATCATCCAAAACAAAGTATTCACACGCATTCTCCTCCTTACAGCTCAATGATCGCATCATCCGGCAGATCTGCAAAGGCCAGCATCTCTGCAGCAGGCTGCAGCTTGCGTGCCTTGCGGGTCTTGATCTGTGCGATCAGGCCCATCAGCTGCACGGTAATCAGCGGGGTCATAGCGACCATCGCCACCACGCCGAACGCATCGGTAACGATATTGCCGCCCACCGCCACGCAGGCGCCCTGTGCCAACGGCAGCAGGAAGGTGGCGGTCATAGGACCAGAGGCAACTCCGCCCGCGTCAAATGCAATGGCCGTAAAAAGCTTTGGCACCACAAAAGAGATACTGATAGCAAACACATAACCCGGGATCAGGAACCACAGGATCGAGATACCGGTCAGCACACGCACCATTGCCAGACCTACCGACAGCGACACACCCATCGAGAGTGCCGTACCCATCGCCTGTGCGGAGATCGCACCGTCAGTCACTTCTTCCACCTGTTTGTTCAGCACATAAACAGCCGGCTCTGCCTTGACGATAAAATAACCGATCAACATTCCAATGGGGATCAGCAGCCAGCGGAAGCTCTGCCCCGCCAACACCTGGCCCAGATAATTACCGGCAGGCATAAAGCCAACGTTTGCGCCGGTCAAAAACAGCACCAGGCCCACATAGGTGTATGCCAGACCCACTGCAATACGGCCCAGCGTCCTGCGATCTAATTTTAGCGCCACCAACTGGAATACCGCAAACATCACGATGATGGGCAGCAGCGAGACTGCGATCTCCTTGATGTAGGTGGGCAGACCTTCGTGGAACAGCTGCCACAACTCTACCGAGTCAACTACTTCCGGCAGCACCGGAGGCGTATAGGTACTCTCTGATGCATTGAACAGGATACCAAGCGTCAGCACTGCCAGAATGGGGCCTACCGAACACAGTGCCACCAGACCAAAGCTGTCGTCCGCCGCATGGCGGTCGCCACGGATGGAGGCAACGCCGACACCCAGTGCCATGATAAAAGGCACCGTCATCGGGCCGGTGGTCACACCGCCAGAGTCAAAGGCCACCGCCAAAAACTCTTTCGGCACAAATGCCGCCAGGATAAATACGATGCCGTAAAAAAGCACCAGCATTTTGGGCAGCGAAATGCCGATCAGCATGCGCAAAAACGCAAATACCAGGAACAGACCCACACCCGCAGCCACCGAGAAGATCAGCGTCTGATTCGGGATCGAAGGCACCTGGTTTGCCAGCACCTGCAGATCCGGCTCCGAGATCGTGATCAGAAATCCCAGCAAAAAGCCAACAAGCAGGATGATGGGCAGTTTGCGTGTTTTGGTCAATACCGCACCCACGCGCTCGCCCATAGGGGTCATGCTCATTTCCGCACCCAGCGTAAAGAACATAATGCCCAGCACGATCATAGCTGCGCCCAGCAAAAAGCACAGCAGGATGCTGGGAGACATTGGTGCGATCGTAAAACACAGCACCAGAACGATGGCCACAATGGGCAGCACCGCTTGCAACGCCTCCATCAGCTTTTCCTTCAGTTTTGGAAGAGATGCTTTAAGTATGTCGTCCACCGCCTTTCTCGTTTTGAACTTTTCCGTTCAAAACAGTTCAAAAAATAAAACCAACAAACCTAGTATACTAAATAAAATGCCACCCCGTCAACAAAAGGGGTGGCAAATTTTTCTTTACTTTGAAAAAAATTTACATTTTGTTTTTACAATTCCTGCTTGGCCAGCACATCCGAGGTCGGCGTGGTAAACTCCGGAATGTCCTTGTACGGATCCTCAACGGTATCCGCAGGCAGAGATTTCATATAAGCATCCATCGCCTCTGCCACCTTTTTGGCCACAGCCACAGCCTCTACCACGGTGCGGGCGCCTGCAACAGCGTCGCCGCCGGCAAAAACACCCTCACGGGTCGTACTGCCATCTTCGCCAACGGTCAGCAGACCACGCTGGTTGGTCTCAATGCCGGTGGTCGTCTTGACCAGATTGCTCTCCGAGCCCTGGCTGACCGATACGATCACGCCAGTGTGACGGTACAGCATCTCGCTGCCCTCCACCTGCACAAAATTGCCTTCCTCATTCTTCACGGTGTCGCGGCAGATGAGGCCGTCCTCCCGGATCTCCACCGGAGCCTTGCAGAAGCGGAAGCCTACGCCCTCCAGCTTCGCATAGCTGACCTCGTACTCCGAGGCACTGATGCAGCTCTCGTCACGGCGGGCATAGCAGGTCACATGACGGGCGCCGTTGCGGATCGCGGTGCGAGCGCAGTCCATTGCAGAGTTACCCACGCCGATGACTGCAATATCATCTCCCAGACGGAATGCCTTGGAGTTTGCCAGATAGTCGATGCCAAAGGCCACGTTGCCCAGGGTCTCGCCCTTGATGTGCATAGCATTTGCCTTCCACAGACCAGCGCCGATGAACACGCTCTTATAGCCATCCCGGAACAGATCATCAATGGTGATGGTCTTGCCGATGGTGGTATTGGGACGCACCTTGATGCCCTTCAGCTCCAGGTGACGGTACTGGAAGTCATCCAGCACACTATCCGGCAGACGGTAGTTGGGGATGCCGTAACGCATCACGCCGCCGATCTTGTCCCGTGCGTCAAAAATGGTGATATCATAGCCCCAGCGTGCCAGCAGCACAGCAATGGTCAAACCGGCAGGGCCAGCGCCTACCACCGCAGCCTTCATGCCGTTCTTCGGTGCCGGGCCGGCAGTCATCTTGTTGGCATAGGTGGTAGAGATGTAGTCCTCAATAATAGAGAAGTGCACCGGGTCGTGGCTGGGCATCTTGTTGCGGATGCAGTGGCCCTCGCACTGTTTCTCGTGGTTGCACACCAGCGAGCAAACAGTCGTCATAGGGTTGTTCTCAAACAGCATCCGGCCTGCTGCATCCATCTCATTTGCCTTCAGCAAACGGATGACCTCCGGAATGTTGGTGTGGATGGGGCAGCCCTGCTGACACATCGGCTTTTTGCAGCCGAGGCAGCGGTTGGCTTCGTCCAAAACATGAAGTGCCATGGGGTTCCTCCTTCAATTCCCTGTCCGCCCTGCGCAGGCGGCTGTTGTATCCAAGTTATCTTACCTTCATAATACACGAAAGTGCGCCGGGTTACAATAGCACATTTGCCGATTTTTGACCATAATTTTTTGTTAATCCGTCAAAAAGATATTTTTTTGACGATAGATGCCGCCCATTGGTTCCGGCTTTGCACGGCACAGCGCGCCAAAGTCGCTGGCCGCCGCCTGCGCTTGCGCCATCCGGGCACAGTCCTCGTTCTCCGTGCGGAGCTTTGCCAGCGAGTGAGAGAGCGGCAGGGCCGCCGCCCTCAGTTCCGTCAGCGCTTCCCGTTTTGCACCCAGCAGATGCAGATAGGGCGGCAAGTCCGGGCAGGTCTGCCCGGTATAGCCCAGGGCCGCATCCATCGCCAACCGCCGCATCCGTGCTCTGGGGTAGCGCACGGTGGTCATCTCGTCCAGCAGCTGCGGCAGGCTCGTGCACTGCCGCACCGCCCGCTCCAGCCGGTTCTCCAATCCCTCCGATACGCCCCGTACCGCTGCAAATCCCTCCGGCTTTGCACACCCGGCACGCAGCAACGCCAGCTCACACCGCCCGGCAGCTTCAAAATCGGTATAGCGGCCATCCGCTTCGGCTGCCCGGTACAGCTCCAGCGCTGCAGCAGGCACATAGGGTGCGATCGCCCCGGCTCCGCCTTCCGCCCAGAGCTTGCGCAGTGCGCTTGCGCTGGCAAAACAGGCATGGGCGCTGTCCGCCAAGGCCTGACCGTGGCCTGCCCCCTGCCGGGGCAGCGGCACCGGGTCCAGCTGCACCTGCAGCTCCAGGATCGCCTTGCAATACTCCACCGCCAGGTTATTGTTGGGTTTGTCCAGCAGCTCTGCGACCCCTCCCCCGGGACAGAGCTGCTCCACCGCCGCCTGCCGGGCCGCCGCAAAGCTCCGTGCTCCTTTTGCCAGCTGCTCCTTGAGCAGCACACGGTATTCACTGCTCAACAGCAGTTTTGCCGCCTGCATCAACCGCACTTTATCCGGCGTTTCTGCTCCAAACACCAAGGCGTCGCACCCGGCAGCCGCCAGGATCTGCACTCCCGCCCGGGCAAACGCTTCCGCTCCAGCGCAGGCACAGGGCGCCGGCAGAGCAAATACCATATCTGCTCCGCTCTGCAGCGCCGCCTGCACCCGCACGGTCTCCGGCAGCAGAGGCAGCGCTCCACGCTGGGTCAGACCGCAGCTCATGGCCACCGCCACCCGCTGTGCACCCTTTTGTTTTGCCTGCGCCAGCTGCCATACATGGCCATTGTGAAACGGATCGTATTCGGCAATGATCCCGGCAAATCGCATTCTGCTCCTCCTTTTGGGCGCAGTTGCCGCGCCTCCATTGTGAAATTTATATCATCAAAACAGGATTTCTTCCTTCTGCGCCCGTAATTGTGGGCATGATGTACAAAAACCTTGTACACAAGTTTTCACGCTTTGCCACGGTTGTGGCTTGAAAAGCCTTTTTTCCTATTATATAATAAATATGGTAATCTGTAAATTTCTGTCCGGTCGGACAGATCAAAAACATACAGGAGGCAATACAGATGAAAGTTCTGGTTATCAACTGCGGTTCTTCTTCTCTGAAGTATCAGCTGATCGATATGGAGGGCGAAAAGGTCCTCTGCAAAGGCCTGTGCGAGCGCATTGGCATGGAGAGCATGATCACCCACAGCGCAAACGGCCACAAGGCTACCACCACTGTGGATTTCCCCACCCACACCGAGGCATTCGCTGAGGTCGTCAAGCAGATGACCACTGGCGAAGGCAAGTGCATCGAGGATGTCAAGGAGATCTCTGCTATCGGCCACCGCGTCGTTCACGGCGGCGAAAAGTTCAAGGCAAGCTGCCTGATCACCGACGAAGTCGTGCAGACCATCCGTGATCTGAGCCCGCTGGCTCCCCTGCACAACCCCGCCGGCATCCTGGGCATCGAGGCAGCCCGTCAGGTCTTTGGTGCAGATGTGCCCATGGTCGCCGTGTTCGACACTGCTTTCCACAGCACCATGCCCTCCAAGGCTTATATGTACGCTCTGCCCTACGAGTACTACGAGCAGTACGGTGTGCGCCGCTACGGCTTCCACGGCACCAGCCACAAGTACGTTTCTCATAAGGCTGCCGAGTTCCTGGGCCAGCCCATCGAGAACCTGAAGATCATCACCTGCCATCTGGGCAATGGTTCTTCCATCACCGCTGTGGATCAGGGCAAGGTCGTGGACACCTCCATGGGCATGACCCCGCTGGCCGGCCTGATCATGGGCACCCGCTGCGGCGATCTGGACCCCTCTGTTGTCAGCTACCTGGAAAAGAACCTGGGCGTGACCGGTGCTGAGATGGACACCATCATGAACAAGAAGTCCGGCCTGCAGGGCGTTTCCGGCGTTTCCAGCGACAAGCGTGACGTTGAGTCCGCTGCAGCTGCTGGCAACGAGCGTGCAAAGCTGGCTTCTGATATGCTGAACTACCAGATCAAGAAGTTCATCGGCAGCTACGCTGCTGCTATGGGCGGCGTGGACGCTGTCGTCTTTACCGGCGGCATCGGCGAGCACGACGATCACGCTCGTGCAGGCGTCTGCGAGAGCATGGAGTTCCTGGGCATTGCCATCGACGCTGACAAGAATGCAAACATCGACGGCGATGTCTGCGAGATCAGCGCTGCCGGCGCTAAGGTCCGCACCCTGGTCATTGCTACCGACGAAGAGATGATGATCGCCCGCGACACCAAGGAAGTCGTTGAGAAATAAGTTTTTCCCAAAAGGCATTCCGGGAGCCGTGTTCCTTTTACAGGAGCACGGCTCCTTTTTGTTCTTTTGTCCAGTATCTGTACCACAAATCCTGTCAGATGCACAAATAAAATGCCGACCCTTGGTTTTTCGGTTGACAAATCCCGAAATAAACGGTACAATAGGAAAGTCCTCAGCCAGAGGATATTTTATCATTCAAGCCCCTGGTAAGCTTACTGATCAGCGCGATGGTCCCTAAAAACCAAAGGTATGGTTACAATCCTTCCGTGGGC
>CAYXQN010000068.1:0-9569 GCA_964466825.1 uncultured Faecalibacterium sp.
CTCAAAAGGCCCATCCACGCATAGGTGCGCAGCAAAAAGTTCATCCACATGGGCAGCATAACAAGCATTTGCATAATGCGCTGCTTGTTGACACGCAGCCGGGACAGAAAATACCCGATCGGAAATGCGATCACCAGACAGATGACCGTAGCGATCAGTGCCAGCAGCAGGCTGCGGGCAAACACCGAAGTGTATCCGCTGATCGCCGTAAGATTATCCAGTGTAAAGTTGCCTTCACCATCGGTGAACGCATAGTAGACCACGATAACGAGCGGGATGATCGTGAACAGCGTCATCCATACCAGGTACGGATACGCCAACTTTTTATCATACAGTTTCATCGCCGCTTACCCCTCCGAACGTTCCATAATGTGGATCTCGTTGGGGCCAATGCGCATACCAATGGTCTCGCCGGGGGTACATGCACGGGTGGAGTGGATCAGCCACTCGCGGCCCTCGCAGTCCACATGCATCTCAAAGTGAACACCCTTAAAGATGACCTCGTTGACTACGCCAACAAGCTGGCCCTCTACCGGGGAGACCACCTCTACATCCTCCGGGCGTACGACTACCTGCACGCTCTGCTCCCGTGCAAAGCCACGGTCCACACAAGGGAACTCTGCACCACAGAAGGAAACCAGAAAATCGCGGTGCATCACACCGTCTACAATGTTGGAGTCGCCAATAAACTTTGCAACAAATGCATTGGTCGGCTCGTTGTAGATGTCTTCAGGTGTACCGATCTGCTGCACCACACCGCCGTTCATAACCACAACGGTATCAGACATGGTCAAGGCTTCTTCCTGGTCATGCGTAACATAGATAAAGGTGATATTCATCTCACGCTGCAGGCGCTTCAGCTCCAGCTGCATTTCCTTACGCAGCTTCAGGTCCAGTGCACCCAGCGGCTCGTCCAGCAACAGGATCTCCGGCTCGTTGACCAGGCTGCGGGCAATGGCAACACGCTGCTGCTGACCGCCAGACATCTGGCTGATGCTGCGGCGCTCGAACCCCTTCAGGCCGACGACCTCCAGCATTTCCCGCACTTTACGGCGGATCACATCCTCGTCCATCTTTTTCAGACGCAGGCCAAATGCAACGTTCTCAAATACATTCAGATGCGGAAACAGCGCATACTTCTGGAACACTGTGTTCACGGGGCGTTTATACGGCGGCACGCCGGTAATATCATCACCCTTGAGTCTGACTTTGCCAGAGTCGGGTTCCAAAAAACCTGCGATCAAACGCAGGGTGGTGGTTTTGCCACAGCCGGAAGGACCCAGCAGTGTCACAAACTCTTTGTCATGGATGTCCAGATTCAGCCCATCCAGGATGCGCTGTCCGTCAAATTCCACCACGATGTCACGCAGTGAAACGATCACCGAGTTGTCCATTATTTATCCTCCTTAAACTCAGATACGAAAAAAGACAGGGTTCTTAAACCCCATCCCCCGTACCAGGGTGACCCAGCCCCGCACAACATCCATGACACCGATAATTGCGCAGTTATTCTGCCCTGTCCTGCTTATATTAAACAATCTTAGCTAAAATGTCAATCATTCTGCGTTTTTTTCTGAAATTTTTATTTCAAGACTGAAAAAATCCGCATCATGGCGGGATTTTTCCGGCATGATGCGGATGCTCTTTTATTGAATTTTCAGCTGCTGTTCTGCATAGGAAAACCGGTTTACAGTTTCCATATCCACCCGGTAAATTGAACTGTCGCCCTCCACCATCAGGTAACATCCATCCGTACCAACAGCATAGCGCAGGACCACTGTTTTTTCATCCGTGCAGGCTGTCACCGTCACCAGAGGCTGGTCAAATCCATAATCTGCGGGATCCGCCTGCGTTATCTGGCCGCAGACATAGCTGCTCAGCGCCGAAAGGATCCCTTGGACCTTACTTTCATCCAGTTCTGCATCTGGTTCATCTGTCAGCCGCCATACTGTAGTGTATTTCTCTGTTCCTTCCTGCTCTACCGGTTCCGAAAAGACTGTCAGTGCGATGCGTGCCCCGTCCAACAAGGTGTATTCCACCTGCTGTAATTCTGCTGCTGCCAACCCCGTAGGGTCAAAGCTGCCAGAAAGCTCTTCCTTGGTACGCTGAAAGCAGGCCGCCTTATTATAAGCTACTGTGTACAATGCGTCCTCTCCAGTTTTTTGCAGATACAGATCGCCCGTAACCGGATTTTCGGCTCCAAATACAAAGGTATTCGCCTGCCCTGCCACGGTTGCCGTTACCACAACCTGCGGCTCATCCATGCCGTAATCCTGGTCAGTCTCAGCTGTGATCTGCCGCTTGGCATACAACGCCGAAAGTGCTGTGCGCATCGTGTTGCAGGCACTTTCATCCAGATGATATGCAGGGTCCTGCAGCAGCGTCCATCCTTCACCAGAATATTGCAACGTCAGGCACTGGCCCTGATAGAACACCTCGATCTGTTCCAACTGATCTGCTGCAAAGGAGGAAAGAAGAATGCTGCCATCCGCTGCTGCACTGGCCGCTTGTTCTGCCTTCTGCTCACTGCTGACCACCCACCAGAGTGCGCCGCCCAGCAGTGCAATGGATATCAGCAGACACACTAATGTCCGCATCTTTGCTTCCATACTGCCCGCCTCCTTATTTACGGCGGCGCAGCAGCATGACCGCTACGCCTGCGATCAGTACCGCCGCCGGCAGGACGAACACAAAGGTCAGACCCAGTGCTGTTACTGTGGAAGATGGAATGGCAATCGGTGCCGCTTCCAGCGCTTTTGTCTCGATCAAGATGCCTCCTTCCTGCCCCGCCAGAGCGGCGGTACAGCTCTGCAGGAAGGTCAGATTGCCCGGAAATTGCCAGTACAGTTCATCGTTATCCATATTTCCGCAGCCGATCCAGATGATCTGTGCTCCGGTAGCCTCGTTTTGTGCCCAGACTGCCAGCGCAAATGGTCCTTCCAGGTCTGTTTGCTCCCGGTCAAGGGTCGTCATTTCATAGCCCAACAATTTACTGAACGCTTTTTCCGAGGTTTCCAGAAGCACCTCAACCATAATGTCCTCTGTTTCTGTGATCGTAATGCCCTGTGCCATCTGCAGCAGTACATGAGCCGACCGGTTCACACCATCCAGCGCGGCCGTTTCGTACACCGAAGCATAATCTGGCAGCAGGTAGAGCGGATAACCATACAGATAATGGTCTGTATCCCCTTCCACAACAAGTCCCCGTGTCCGGCTCAGGCCAAATTTCGCCAGAACTTCATCCAGACCCGGTGTTTCGTAGTAAGCATCAGTACTCAGCAGCAGTCTTCCGCCGTTTTCCAGATATGCATCCAGCTGTGCCAACTCGTCCACCAAGCCATCCGATCCCGAAAAATCTTTTGCCGGGTTCTGGATGATCAGCAGCTCACAATCCTCCGGGATGGTGCTCGTGAGCAGATCCAATGGCTGGACTTCAATGTTCTGTGCTGCCAGTGCTTCCAGCATTGAACTGCTCAGCGCCAGTTCCTCATGATTGGTGGTATAGTATGCCCGGGCTGCCTCGCCGCTGGTCAAACGGTAGATCGCTGCGCTGATCTGGCTCTCGCCTCCAAAGGTAACACTGTATGAACCCGTGGTATAGTAGCTGGAGTAATCGTATACATACAGCTCTGCGGCATCCAGAACTATACTCTGTTCCCCACATACCACGATCAGACTGCCTGTGGATACATTTTGCGCACCATACTGTGCTGCAAACGTGGGATAAATAACCGGATCTTTTTGTTCCCAGCGGATACGGCTGCTCTCTGCCTCGTAATGGTCCAGAAGCTTTGTAATAATGGCATCCTCGCCGCCAGTCTCTGCCAGATAGTAGATCGTCACATCCTGCTGCAGGCTCTGTGCCAGCTGAACCGATGAATCGCTCAACGTGTACAGCCCTCCGGCCGAGAGATCAAACTCGGTATATTTTGCCGGGATCGCCCTTACGAACAGATTGAGCAAAATTGCCAGCACGACCACAAGGATCAGAGCTGCGGTGGACAACACTCCGCTGCGGAACACTGTCCTGTTTTGCATGGAGAAAGGGGTTGTTTTTTTCATTGTTCCACCTCTCCTTTCAATTCCAGCGCCGCTTTTCCAGTCCCTGTGCAGTAAAGAACAGGAACAGCACCGCCACCGTCAGATAGTAGACCAACACAGGGATGGAAAAACTGCTATTGACAAAATCTTCAAAGGGCAAAAACAGGCACAGCGCACTCAGCACTCCGCTGAATGCCTCGGTCAGCCAGCTGCTTTTAATAAGGAACAGGACCGTCAGTCCCGCACAACAACCGGCAAAACTCAAGCATCCCAGCGTAAAACTGCGTGTCCGCACTCCGGCCGTTGCGCACAGCACTGCTGCAATGGCAGTGAATACCGCCAGCGATACCGCACTGCCCGTCGCAAACATCGTCCGCAGGCTTGGCATCATATAAGTTACCAGCAATACTGCCACACCGGCCACTGCTGCGATGATCTGGTTTTCCGTCAGGCTGGAAAGGAACACCCCGATAGCAATGCAGGCACACCCCAGCAAAAAATAACACAACAGTGAGGCAAGATTTGCGATCGTTGCAGTGCTGCCTGCCCCCAATAATACCAGCACACCGATCATCAGCAGGTCCACCAGACAGGGCAATGCAAAAATTGCACACAGTGCCAGATACTTTCCCAGCACGATCTCACCCACCGACACCGGGCTTGTAAACAACAACTGATCCGTACGGGTACGTCGTTCTTCTGCAAAGCTGCGCATTGTCAGCACAGGGATGTAGAGGAGCAGCATAAATATCGTATTATAAAGCGTATAGTACCCAAAGTCAGTCAGACCATAGCCCAGATTCAGCGCCACAAAATACAGTGCCGATGCTCCCAGCAAAAAAGCTGTGAGCGCATAGCCGATCATGCCGTGAAAAGCACTGCTCAGCTCACGTTTTAAAATTGCGATCATTCTTCGCTGTCTCCTTCCCCGGCATCCTCTGCCGCAGTTTCTGTCAGCGCAAGGAACACTTCCTCCAGGTTCTTACTCTCCGCTGCCAGCGCAAGCACTGTACAGCCCGCCCGTGTCAGTGCATTGGACACCTCAGCCCGGCGGTCTGTACTGTCACAGCTCTCCGCCACAAAGCTTACCTGGCCATCCGCTTCTGCTTCCAGCTCCACCTTGCAGATCCCCGGCACACTCTGTACCGCCTCCAGCACTACTTTTTGTTCTCCCAAAGCAGTCGCACGCAGCCGGCATCCCGTATCGAGCTGTTCTGCCAGTTGCTCTGGCGTTCCAACTGCTACCAACCTACCCTTTGACAGGATCATCACCCGACTGCACACTGCCTGTACCTCGCTGAGGATGTGGCTGGACAAAATAACTGTATGGCTCTGTCCCAGTTCCCGGATAAGTTTGCGGATCTCGATCACCTGCGCCGGGTCCAGCCCGACCGTTGGTTCGTCCAGAATAATGATCTTCGGGCTGCCCAATAGAGCCTGCGCAATGCCGACACGTTGCTTATAGCCCTTGGACAGACTGCGGATCAGCCGGGGAAGAACTTCTTCCACCCCAGTACGCCGGGCCACTGCGAGCACCTGCTGCCCACGCTCGGCCCGGGGTACCTTTTTTAATTCAGCAGCAAAGTCCAGATATTCCCGCACTGTCATTTCCGGGTACAGCGGCGGGATCTCCGGCAGATATCCCACACATGCTTTTGCTTGCTGCGCCTGCTCAGGCAGCGTATAGCCAGCTACGCTTACCTGCCCACTGGTGGGAGCCAGATAGCCTGTAAGGATATTCATGATCGTAGACTTGCCTGCACCGTTAGGTCCCAAAAGCCCATAGATCTGTCCATCCTCTACGGTGAACGACAGATCTTTTACAGCCAGATGCGTTCCATATCGTTTGCTCAGATGAGATACATGGATCACGGCAAACTCTCCTTTTAATGTTTAATGTTGGTTTATTTTAGTCTACAATTGTGTTGGAATTTAGAAAAGGCTGTGAGCAAATCTCAAAAACATCCGCCTGAAAAAGCAACAAAAAAGCACCGTATCCCAAAGGATACGGTGCTCAGGATGGCTATAATTACTTACGGCCGAAACGCTTGTTAAAGCGATCAACACGTCCGCCGGTGTCAACCAGCTTCTGCTTGCCAGTGTAGAAAGGATGGCACTTGGAGCAAACTTCGACGTTGATTGCAGACTTGGTAGAACGAGTGTTGATGACATTACCGCATGCGCAAGTAATGGTGCACTCAACATAGTTCGGATGGATACCCTGCTTCATTCTTTTCACCTCAATTCTGGTTCTGACTTACTGGGGCCATATTATCATGTATGTGCCCGTCACAACCTTCAATATCGGCTACCCCGTCGAGCGGCCTTAGAAACGATTGCCATATTATTATATCACTCTTTTTTCAAAATGCAAGAGGAAAATCAAATTTATTTCATCAAAAAGCTCCTCCTTGTACGGTCAAGTACAAGGAGGAGCTTTTCTTCGCTTTAGATCACGCAGCCAGCGGTGAGCTTAGTGGATGAACACAGGGCCCAAGGGGTTGGTGATGGGGCTGACGTAGCCGCCAACCAGCTTGGGGATCGCCAGGCTGATGTCGGGGATGTAGGTCAGCAGGATCAGTGCAATGAACATGCACAGATAGAACGGCAGGGTTGCCTTGACGACCTTTTCCATGGGACGCTTTGCAACGGCAGAGCCGATGAACAGAACGGAGCCAACGGGAGGAGTCAGCAGGCCGATGCCGCAGTTCATGACCACGATGATACCGAACTGGATGGGGTCGATGCCGATAGAAGTAGCGATGGGCAGCAGGATCGGGGTGGAGATCAGGATGATGGGAGCCATATCCATGATGCAGCCCAGAACCAGCAGGATCAGGTCGATCAGCAGAGCGATGATGTAGGGGTTGTCGGTCACGTTGGTGATCGCCTGTGCAGCCAGATCAGGCACATGCAGCAGGGTCAGGCAGTTGCCGAACACAGCAGAGGTAGCGATCAGGATCAGAACGATGGACAGGGTGTCAACACACTCGTCCAGTGCCTTCCAAACGCCCTTCCAATCCAGGCCCTTGTAGACGAACACGGAAACGAACAGGGAGTACAGAACTGCGATAGCAGCAGACTCGGTAGCGGTGAACACACCACCGGTAACGCCGAAGACGACGATGATAACAGCTGCCAGTGCCCAGATCGAGGTACCCATCTGCTTGATGAAGCCCTTGATGCTGAACGGAGATCCCTTCGGGTAATTGCGCTTGACAGAGATGATGTAGGAACCAATCATCAGGACGCCTGCCAGCAGAGCGCCGGGCAGGTAGCCTGCCAGGAACAGGCTGCCAACGCTGATACCACCAGCGGTGGTAGCGTAGATGACCATGTTGTGGCTGGGAGGAACCAGCAGACCCTCGCAGGAGGAAGTGATGGTAACTGCAGTAGAGAAGTCAGCGTCATAGCCCTGATCGACCATCATGGGGATCATGATGGAACCGATGGAAGCGGTATCTGCAGATGCAGAACCGGAAATGCCGCCGAAGAAGTAGGAAGCAACGATGTTGACCATTGCCATGCCGCCGCGCATCCAGCCAACGCAAGAGTCTGCCAGAGCGATCAGCTTTTCAGAAATACCACCAGAGCCCATCAGAACACCCATGGTGATGAAGAACGGAACAGCCATCAGGGAGAAGGACGAGATGCCCTTGACCATCAGACGGCAAACCTCGGTCAAGTTCTGGCCCTGCACCAACAGGCACAGCACGCTGGACAGACCAACGGCGTAAGCAATGGGGAAACGCAGGAAAATCATCACAAAGAAGCTGACAAGAAGGACAATGATCGCCAGTGTCTGAACTGTCATATTACACTTCCTCCTTTACAAAAAAGCTCTTGATGTGGTTATAGATCGCTTCCAGTTCGAAGATGATCATTGCAGCACCTGCCAGAGGCACCGGGAAGTACATCCAGAAACGGGACAGCCAGGGGATGGAAACGTAAACGCCACGGCCGCCCAGCGTAGTAGCGTACTTCCAGCCAACGACCAGCATGATCACGCCAAGGATGCAAACTGCAATGTCCGATGCAATGTCCAGCACCTTAACGACCATCTTGGGCAGGTAAACATCAAAAGCGGTCATGCGGATGTGTGCGCCACGGCGGATCGCCAGCGCTGCGCTCAGAACTGCCATGTAGCTCATGCAGGTCAGAACGACTTCTTCAGACCAAGACGGATCCGGGATAAAGGAGATGTAACGACCACAAACCGACATGGTGGTAATAAGGATATCTGCGATCAGCAAGATCTTACAGATAAACAGAACCACCTTGTAGGTAATGTCGTACGCCGGCTTGATCTTATCCAAAGTGGTAAAGATTTTAGGCATAGTCTATTCCTCCAAATAAAAACCCGGGGAGATGAGCGGGCGTATTCCCGTTATCCCCGCCGGGCAAAATCCATTGCTAAGGCAAAATCCGGTTCAGATCATGCCAGATCCAGGATCTGCTGGTACAGCTCAGCCTGATCCTTGGTGTTGTCCTCAATGACCTTAGCGCAAGCTTCCTGCCAGGGCTTGATGTCGTTGACTTCGACAACGTGGCAGCCCTCTGCCTTCAGCTGATCCAGAACCTCGTTCTCAGCGCTCTCGGAGATCTCAGCGTTGTAAGCCTGGGTAGCCTTGCCGGCTTCCATGATAACTGCCTGCTGGTTAGCGGTCAGCTTGCCCCATGCGTTATCGGTGATAACTGCCTGGATAGCGCCCAGAGTGTGGCCGTCCAGGATCAGGTTGTTAGCAACTTCGGGGAATGCGTTGGACTTGTAGTTAGCGATGGGCTGCTCAGCGCCATCAACAACGCCGGTCTGCAGAGCAGAGTACAGCTCGCCGAAGGAAACGACGGTGGGGTATGCACCCAGACCCTCGACCATGCCGTTCATAACGGGGTCGTTGGACACACGCAGCTTCATGCCCTTCAGATCGCCGATTTCGTTGACAGGATTGACAGTGAAGAAGTGACGGAAGCCCTCCTCGCCGTAGAAGATACCACGGACGGGCAGACCGTTGCTCTGGGGCTCGTTCAGGAAGTCAGGAGCCAGATCGCTGCCTGCGAAGTTCCAGAAGTGCTTGCGGTTTGCGAAGGTGAAGGGGATGGACAGCAGCTTGGACTTGTTGCAGTTGTAGCTGGTCAGAGCGAAAGCAGAGATACGGCTGATGTCGATGGAAGTGGAGCCGCCCAGGATAGCATCCAGAACGTCGTTCTCAGAACCCAGAACACCGGAAGCCTGAACGTCGATCACAACAGAACCGCCAGACAGCTCTTCGACCTTCTCCTTGAAGAAGGTAGCAGTCTTACCAACGATGGTATCCAGGGGGTTGACCTCTGCGTAGACCAGAGTGACCTTGGGATCGCTGCCAGCATCAGAAGCGTTGCCGGCAGGAGCAGCAGTAGAAGTGGAAGTCGAAGCAGGAGTGTTGGAACCGCCACAAGCGGTCAGAGCTGCAGTTGCAGCAGCTGCACCAGCAACTGCCAGGAAGCTACGACGAGAGATTTTCATAAGTATAGTCCTCCTAAATTTTCTC